>DATGJE010000301.1:0-21472 GCA_035295305.1 Candidatus Acidiferrales bacterium
TATTCTAGCCTTGCCACTGCCTCCGGCGAACTATAGCGGCCTCGCAACCGGCAAGGACGGCGAAGTGTATCTCGAGCAGGCACAGCCGCCTGAGCAGGGCGGCTCCGCCACGTTGCTCAAATTTACTCTGACGGACCGCAAGGCGGCGCCGATTGCCTCCAGCATAAGCGATTTCCGGCTGTCATTTAACGGAGAAAAGTATCTATTCTACCAGAACGGAAAGTGGGGAATCGCATCGACGGCTGTGCCGTTGAAACCCGGTCAAGGCCTCCTGAACATGGATGCGATGCAGGTTTCCGTCCATCCGCGGGAAGAATGGAAACAGATGTATCACGAGGTATGGCGCATCGAGCGCGATTACTTCTATGCGAAAAATTACTACGGCTTCGATCCTGCCACTGCTGAAAAACAATACGCCGCGTATCTTCCGGGAATCGTCAGCCGTGAGGATTTGAATTATCTCTTCGAAGAAATGCTCGGGAAGCTTTCGGTCGGCCACATGTTTGTCGAGGGAGGCGACATCCCGAAGGTCGCGCCTGTTTCGGTGGGGCTGCTAGGTGCCGATTACGCTACGGAAAACGGCCGCTACCGCTTCGCCAAAATCTACAGCGGCGAAAACTGGAATCCCGGCCTTCGCGCACCGCTCACCGAACCCGGCGCCGAGGTCGAACCCGGCGAATATCTTCTCGCCGTGAACGGCCGCGATCTCCGCAGCAGCGACAACCTTTACAGCTTCTTCTTGGATACGGCCGGTCAGCAGGTTGCGCTGAAAGTCGGCCCGAATCCGGACGGCTCCGCTTCGCGCGACGTCACCGTAGTCCCTATCGCCGAAGAAATTTCCTTGCGCCACCACGATTGGCTGGTGAACAACATGCGCACTGTGGATCGGTTAAGTGATGGCCGCATCGCCTACGTCTACCTGCCCGATACGGGCACCGGAGGCTTTACATCCTTTAACCGCTACTTCTTTGCGCAGGTCGGCAAACAGGCCGTGATAATCGATGACCGTTTCAATAGCGGAGGGCAGGCAGCCGATTACATCATCAACTATTTGCAGCGCACGCTTTGGAATTATTGGTACACACCCAACGGTGATGTGATGACCGAGCCCACTGAAGCAATTTTCGGTCCTAAGGCTATGCTCATCAACCAGTACGCAGGTTCCGGCGGCGACTTGATTCCGTGGTTTTTTCATCACGTCGGACTCGGGCCGCTGATCGGCGAGAGGACTTGGGGTGGAGAAGTGGGCATTACTGGATATCCTCCGCTTATCGACGGTGGTTCCGTGACCGCGCCCAGCCTTGCGTTTTTCACTGCCGAAGGGAATTGGGGAATCGAGAACACAGGCGTTCCTCCGGATATCGAAGTCGAGATGGATCCGAAATCCTGGCGCGAAGGCCACGATCCCCAACTCGAGAAGGCCGTGCAGACACTCCTCCAGGAGATGAAGGAGCATCCTCAGCCGAAGCCGGTGGTTCCTCCATTCCCGGTTTATTACAAGGAGGCTCATTAGGAGCTTGTTGAAAAACTCACTGCGAGGCGTCAGGGAGTTCAAACCCTTCAAGCAGTGAAGCGGCTTATGGTTGGCTACAAGTGTCGTTCCGAACGCTAGCCTTTCACGCGTGGCCGTGCTACTGTTCGTTGCTACTGATTGCCGATGAATTCAATGTTTTGCTACTTTGCGGCTGTGATTTGGGCACCGCGAGATTCCGCGATCACAACGAGTTACGATAATTTGTTTTCAGTAATTTGAGAGAGGTAGCGAAACAAACGTACGCAAACACGTACAAAGCGTCATTGCTATGGGGCAGTGTCCCCCCCTCTCCGCCAGCATTCATCTGTTCGTCTCTTTGCCGCGAGGTTCCTCATCGCAAGACCCTATGAGGTAACCGAGACGTGTGGGCCCCGAGCATCTGCGCAAGACGTAGCAAATTCTTTCCCAAAATTTCGCTGGAGTAAATCCGATGGCAGAACCAACCAAAGAAGAGTTGATGGCCCGCATTGCCGAACTGGAAAAGCAATCCGGATCGAAAACGGCCGGCGGTTTGCAATTCAAGGTGGGAGAAAAAGGCGGGGTCAGCGTTTACGGCCTTGGCCGCTTTCCCGTGACACTTTATTACGAACAGTGGGTGCGCCTGCTCAACTCAGCCGATGAACTCCGCTCTTTTCTCGAAGAAAACAAGAACAGGCTGAAATTGAGAAACCCAAGTTAACCAGACGCCCCGCTGTTCCGCTGCAATTGCAATTTTACTTCTCGCACGACTCGCTGACCATCTTCAGGCGCGTCACTGTCAAGTGGCCGTGTTCCGAGTTGTCCTTCTTGATGTCGGCATCAGCAGCGGCGTCTTTCGCGTCTTCTTTCATATTGTGAGCCATAGCATTCCGAACCACGCCGGTAAGGGTGACTGTGTGACCCACGTGCTTCGCAAGAGCGACGCGGCTGCTGCGAACTTCCCACGTGCTACCATTTTCGCCCGTCAGGGTGAATTCGCCGGAGCTTTCGCCCTGCGACAGGCAGCCTGTAATCGTGCGTACATCTGACTTCGACTTCTGTGCATTGTTGTTGCCGCGGGCGAACCCTACCGAAGCAGTCAACCCTGCGAGTGCGATGCAAAGTGCAAGTTTCCTCAGTTTCATTTCTCCTCCTCAGGAGCACTTTAAATTTAATATTGCCGCGAAACAGTTCCCCAACTACTTCGCCGCCGGTCTCCGGGCGAGCCCAGCGATCAGCGAGACCAGGAAGAGAATCAGGAACAAGTAAAACAACAACTTCGCGATTCCTGCTGCTGCCACCATAAGGCCCGCGAAACCCAGAATCCCGGCAACGATTGCGATAACCAGAAAAATAATCGTCCACCGCAGCATCTGCTATCTCCGGCTACCGCCGGGCCTTCGAACGCGCACGCTTGCGCGATCTTGCTGCTGGACGCGATGAGCGTTTTTTACGCGGCGTTGCACGGCTCTTGCGCGCTCGCTTTGGTTTTGTTCGGCTCGCAATTCTTCCGGCAACGTTCCCCAGCGTAGCTCCTACTGTCCGCGCCACGTCGAACAGCACTCCTTCTTCCTTTTGTGCACCACCGTGTGTGGAACCGTCCGCCATTTCATCCTCCCGTAACTTTCAAATTCGCTTTGGCAAGGGCGCTTTGCGCCCACGCTCACAACCGGCCAGCCAAGAAAAGAACCAGGATAATTATGAGAACGAGCCCCAGGCCTCCGCTCGGGTAGTAACCCCACGACCTGCTATGCGGCCAAGTCGGGAGGCTGCCAACCAGCGCGATGATCAGGATGATGGCCAAAATAAAAAGCATTTTTGTGTTCCTCCTCGTCTCAATTCAGTTCTGAGGCACCGATCCGAATCTTTGTTCCCTTTCTCGTGCGATTTCGGGGGCCCCGCTTTCAACCACCGACCAGGCAGTCAGTTCCACTTGGGTCTAGGTTCCTATGCTGCGGCTGCGTACGAGGATTCCCCAGCCGCACAATATCCCGAGGACGATACGCTGCGCGTGACTGGGGGTCTATCGGTGAAAAGCCTTATACTGCGAAATCATGGCCTGTATCATTCAGCTGACCACATAGCACACCAGAAACCCCGCGCCGCGATTGGCATCTCCACCTTCTCTAAACCTCCGGTAGGGACACACGGCGCGACACCAAGTCTGCATGAGGCCGTCCCTTGTCCGCTAGATGTTCAATTCTGAGCATTGCGGCCTGCACGCGAAATCCTCTATAATTCAGACGTAAACGCTAATGTTTCAGGAGCCTTGCGAAAGAAATCCACATCGGGTCGAAGAGCCCAGCCAATTCGGGGCTCCCGTTCACGCACAAAGAAGAACAAAATGGCCGACGTTGCCGAGAGACTCAAAAAAAAGCTACAGGAAGAGATCGCGGTGCTCGATCATGAACTGCACACCGACTTGCCCAAAGAGCTGATGAAGGCGCGCGCGCACGGTGATCTCAAGGAGAACGCCGAATATAAGTACGCCAAGGAGCGCCAATCGTTCGTTTCGGCCAGGCTGGGCCAGTTGCACGCGCGCATGGCGGAGATTTCAATGCTCAATCTTGACAATCTTCCGCGAGATCGCGCCGCATACGGCTCCACGGTCCGCTTGCTCGACATCAGAAAATCGTTGGAAATGGAGTACAAGCTCGTTACTGCCGAGGAAGCAGACGCCGCCAAGGGACTGATTTCCACTTCCTCACCCATCGGGCGCGCGCTTCTCGGTAAAAAAGCCGGAGACGAAGTTCAGGTTCAAACCCCCGCGGGCGTCAAGGAATTTGAGGTCGTGCATCTCTTGACGATCCATGATGATGTATAAGTGTATATAGGAGAACTTTAAGACCGCGTGAGCGCCGCCAACATGCGCATCGAAACTCTCGGCCGGCCCTTCCGTTGGTTGCTCGACCGGGCAGCCGCCATTCTGGATAAGGCCCGCGTTCCCGCAAGTTTGTTGACGCTGGCCGGCTTCACGTGCTGCCTTGTGGCTGGAGTTTTTTTTGGCACTGGCCGCTTCACGACGGCCGGGCTTGTGATGATTCCCGCCGCGTTGTGCGATTTGTTGGCGCGCCCTCTTGCTCATCGCCAGCCGCGCATCGACTTCTTCAGCTCGTTCCTCAAATCCGTACTGCACCGTTATGCCGATCTCGCAATATTTCTAGGATTGCTGGTCTACTACGCTACCGTGAATCGTTTCCTCTACGCGCTTGTCACCGGCTTCGCAATGGCCGGAGCGGTAATGGTCAGCTATTCACAAGCCCGCGCAGAGTCTCTTATCGAACGCTGCCGCGTCGGTTTTTGGGAACGCCCGGAACGCCTTGCCCTGATGATTCTCGGCGCGGTTGTGAATCGCGTGCCTATCGCGCTGTTTATTCTTGCCATCGGTCCGAATCTCACCGTGATTCATCGTATCTGGCACACCCGGAATCAGACGGAAGGACAGCGCCACGCGGCTGGTGAGGAACTCGCGGATGTGCCGGCACCGGCCATCTCGCAACCGCAACAGGCCGCGCTGCCGTTTGCCGCATTACCGCTTGAATCTCATGCCGAACCACTTGGCGAGTCTCATGCCGACAACCGGTTGCGCGATCTGCTCGCTCGCGCCGCAAAGAGGGGCGCATGAGGATACACGGCCCGCTGGCGCTCGTCGGCATTCTCGTGATCCTCGCGGGATTTCATCTGCTCTGGCAATCGCGTCGTGAGATTTTCTTCTGGCTCCAGACCTATTTGAAAATTTTTCGCGCGGCGTTGAATCAGCCGCGGAATGAATTTCAAGCGCCCAAGCTTTCGCGATTTGGTGTTGGCCGCGAGCATGTTTTGCGTTTGCTCCTTGGCTTGAGTCTCATGGTTGTGGTCGGTCCGGTGCTCATTTTCCTGGGCCTCGCGTTCTGACGTGAATTCCCCGAAATTCTCCCTGATTGTTCATGGCGGCGCATGGGACATTCCTGCTGCCGCCACTCCCGATTGCCGCGCGGGAATTCGTCACGCTCTCGAAGCCGGCCGCGAGATCCTCGCGTGCGGTGGCGCGGCCATGGACGCGGTCGAAGCTGCCATCGTTGTGCTTGAAGACGACGTAACATTCGACGCGGGCACCGGCGCGCATCTGAATCGCGACGGTCGCGTCCAACTCGATGCCATCATCATGGACGGAGCAAGCCTCAAGGCTGGCGCGGTAGCCGCCGTCGAACGCATCAAGAACCCGATTCGCCTCGCGCGCAAGATTCTCGAATCGAGCGAGCACATGATGCTCGCTGGCGCAGGCGCGGAGTTATTCGCACAGGGAAACGGCATTGCTCTGTGCGACCCTTTTGAGTTGGTCATTGATCGCGAGCGCAAGGCCTGGCGGCGTTGCAGGGAAGGGAATCACTCCTCTGAATTTCACTTCGGTCACAAGCAAGGTACGGTCGGCGCAGTTGCCCGCGACGTGCGCGGACAAATCGTTGCGGCCACCTCGACCGGAGGGACATGCTGCAAATTTCCTGGCCGCGTGGGCGATTCGCCGCTTATTGGTTGTGGTTGTTACGCCGACGCCGAAGCGGGCGGTATCTCCTGTACTGGCGACGGCGAAGCAATTATGAAAATCGTCATGGCAAAAACAGCAGCGGACATGCTACGCAATGGCTCCGCGCCAGACGCTGCAGCCAATGAATGCATCCAGCTGCTTGCGCGCCGCACACACGCCACCGGAGGCCTCATTCTTCTCGATCGCGACGGACGGCCAGCCGCCGCGTTTAACACGCCCACCATGGCTCACGGCTACCTCGAACCGGATGGCACCTTCTTCATCTCTCCTTGATGGTGGCGCTTTTCTTAACATTTAACCGCTTGCCTTCGAAACCGAACAGGAGTAAATAGAAAGGTATAAGTTCAACTTCTGTCTTCTTAGGCCCGCGCGGCCCGGTCTTCTCCGGGTTCTACCACGCGCGGGCTTTCCTTTTGTCGGCTGATTATCGTTTAGCTGCGAAGCGGAATTTTGCCTATGGCGCTGCACAAAAAAAATCGCCGGACCGAAGGAAAGGATGGTCCGGCAAAGGCAAGCAGGATAAGCAGGTTCTTAAGACTATGCCGAATGGCTCGCCAAGCGGCGGCGCAGCCCAAATCCAAGCATCAGCAAACCCGTGCCGAACAGCGCAAGCGTGCCCGGTTCCGGCGTGGGAGAAGCGGCCAGCGAATCGAGAGTCACATTGCTTCCGCAAGGCGGCGGATTGAGGCTGGCACCGCACGGAGAGATTAAGACCAGAAATTGGTCATTGGCATTCAAGCTGATTGTCGAAGAGAAAACTTGCGCGCTTGTCGACCCGTCGTTCCCTACCCAGGCTTGCGTGTTCGTCAGCGTAAAGCTGCTGTTTAGGAACGGATCGGAGCCATATCCAAGAATCGCGTAAGCTTCTCCCGGCTGGACGCTCCCGAAACTCAGCGTCATCGACGTCGCGCCCAAATTAAACAGGCTGCTGACGTTCAGGCCGATGACGTAGTCGGCGTTCGTACCGTCAAACCCGATTTCGTTTTCTCCGTTCCCTTGACCTGCAAGGCCCAGACCTGTTTCATTGGGGCCGTCGCTCTTCGCGAAAAGATTCGTCGCACTGCAATTAGAGAGTGTCGCGGAACTCGTGGAGTCGGTGGCTGAACATACGTAGCCGTTTGCTGTGATTGTGGCACCGTTTGACATGTAGCTCTGTGACGTGCCGAGCGCTGTGTCAGGTCCGCCAAAATTGAAATTGAAACTCGCGCCGCCCGCGAAGACAGGCACTGCCCCCCAAAACAGCGTCGCCAAAGCCCATACTGCAAACCTTATTTTCATTTTCCTAGTGTCTCCTATTGAGACATACTCCAAGGCTGGCACGATGTGTGCAGCACTTCGACAGCCAAAGGTGGTGCGCGGTAGAATAGGCTAACTATTTATGAATGAATGTCTTACGGAAGATTAAATGAAAGAACTTCGCCATTCGGTGTGCAAATGTATTCAGTTTTCGATACAGACTTTTCGCACCACGTCGGCCGAGCACCGTAACAGCGGAAATCGTACCTATCCCGCAAATCTACGAGAAGAAAGCGCCGGGCCGAAGGAGAGGACGGCCCGGCACCAAGGCAAAGCACCCACAAGCGAATCTAAAACCGCGCTGCGTCCGAAACAAACCGCCGGCGCAGCCCGAAACCGAACGCGAGCAAACCAGTTCCCAAAAGAGCCAACGTTCCCGGTTCCGGCGTCGGTGAAGCTAGCGAACTCAGCAAGACATCGTTCGCGTAAGCGCTGACACCGAGGTAAGGATCCTTGCTGTTCAGGTTAACCGTGAACGGGGTTTCATCGAGCTGCCCATCTTTTATGACAAGCGAGCCGGATGATCCCAAAGTGCTGCCTTCCCAGATGTCATATCCTTCGCCGGGCTGCACACTGCCGATTTGCAGTGTCACTGAAGTGGCACCCGCGTTAATCAGGTTCGTCAGGTCAAGCTGGACCATTTGGTTGGTCCCAATTTCGAAATCGCTGGTGCCTGTCAGTCCCAGTCCGTTTTCGTCGCCACCTGAGGTCTTACCGTAGAGATCGTTCCTCGAGCAGTTCGTAAGGGCCACAGTGATTCCGCCAGAACATGCGGAGAATCCGTATGCCGTGATTGTCACGCTGTTCGACGTATACGTCTGCGAGACACCGAGTGCTCCGGCGGGCGTGGAGAAGTTGAAATTCACGCCGCTAGCGAAAGCCGGGGCCCCCGCAAAAAGCAGTGCTCCTAGAATCATCGTTGCAAACTTTGCCTTCATGGCTAAAAGCCTCCCTGGATTGTCGTCCTACCCGGCTTGGCATCTTGCATGTACTGCGCCAAACTGCCGATTTACACTCCTTCCCCAAATCACTCATAAACAAGAAGTTACGATTGCTCCCACTAAGATATCTACTGAAAATGTGAAAAATTCTTCCTTCGCGAGCCATTCCGTTTCTCTGGCAAGAAATACAATCCATCGCGATAGCAATATCTGCTGAGTTGAGCTTCGGAGTACGCTGATGTCCCAATTGCACGCTCTCTCGCAGGTCTTGCAGCGGTTCATCATTGAAGACGCGACAAGCCGTGTGCTAGCATCCGGCTTTCCGCAGGAGGCGAAACGGTTTCTCCGATGCGCCTCGGACGCGTTTGCGCTTGCCGCTCTCCTCTCGGCCGTCCGGCCGTCGCTACAAAACTGCAACCAAATCGAGATTCTGCGCAAGCCGCTTGCCTCAAACTGTTCCGCGCAATTCGATCTTCACAGCCGTCCAGTCTCATAAATCTGGCCCTGATGATTGAAAATATTCGATCCCTCGGCATCAGGCCCGGGATCTTCGAGGTGAATCATGAAAGTCTATAATACGGAGAAAATTAGAAACGTGGGCATTGTAGGCCACGGCGACACGGGGAAAACGCAGCTCGTGTCGTCGATGCTGTTCACTGCGGGCATGACGCCGCGTCTCGGCAAAGTGACCGAAGGCTCAACCGTCACAGACTGGGACGAGGAAGAAATCGCGCGGAAAATTTCCATTCACACTGGCCTCGCTTAT
The DNA here is from genome assembly GCA_035295305.1 of Candidatus Acidiferrales bacterium. GTDB lineage: Bacteria > Acidobacteriota > Terriglobia > Acidiferrales > UBA7541 > DAHUXN01. Next base: position 9,021 of record DATGJE010000301.1, read on the forward strand.
GCCGAGTGGGGCGTCGCCGAAAAAACCAAAATCAATTTCCTCGATACGCCCGGCTATTCCACTTTCATCAACGACACGAAAGCTTCGCTCATCGCCGCCGATGCCGCGCTGATTCTCGTCGACGCCGCGGCTGGTTGCCAGGTGGTCACCGAAAAAGTTTGGGATTACGCCACCGAATACGACCTGCCGCGCGCCTTCGTCATTAATTGGATGGACCGCGAACTCGCTAGTTTTGACCGCGCGCTTGAATCCATTCAGCAGGTTTTCGGGCGCGGCGCCGTGCCCATTCAACTCCCCATCGGCGCCGAGAAAAATTTCAAAGGCGTGATCGACCTCGTTGCGATGAAAGCCCTCACCTACGCTCCCGACGGCGATGGCAAGGCTAAAGTCGAGGACATTCCCGCCGACATGGCCGAAGCCGCCAAGGCCGCGCACGAAGTGCTGGTCGAAATGGTCGCGGAAATTGATGACGAACTGATGCAGGAATTTTTCGACAAAGGCACGTTGCCAGTTGAAGATTTGAAGAAGGGTTTGCGCGAAGCTGTGCTCGAAAAGCGCATGTACCCGGTGCTCGTTAGTTCCGCGCTGCGCAATATCGGCAGCGACGCGATTCTCGATTTCATCGTCGAAACGTTCCCGTCGCCCGTCGAGCGCGGCAAGGCGCCAGCTTACAAAGAGCCCGCGCGCAAGGGCGAAACCATCGAGCGCTCAGTCAGCGACAAAGAGCCCCTCTCGCTTTTTGTTTTCAAAACGATTGCCGACACGTTCGCCGGCCGCATCACTTATTTCAAAGTCCTAAGCGGCGTGCTTCACAACGACGCCAACGTCGCGAATTTCAATCGCAACACGGTCGAGCGTTTCCAGCATCTCGAAATCCGGCAAGGGAAGACAGCCACCGCCATCAACGAATTGCACGCGGGCGACATTGGCACCATTGCAAAACTGAAAGACACGACCACCGGCGACACGCTCGGCGATAAGTCCGCCGCGCTTTATTATCCGCCCGCAAATCTCCCGGAACCTTCCATCACCTTTGCGATCGAACCGAAAACGCGCGCCGACGAAGACCGCATCGGCGTCGCGATTCATCGCATTTTGGAAGAGGATCCCGCTCTGCGTTTCAGCCGCGACCCGCAGACGAAGGAGTTTTTGCTCGCAGGCGCGGGACAGCAGCACATTGAAGTGGTCGTCGCCAAACTGCGCAAGCGCTACCACGTCGACCTCGCGCTGCATCCGCCGAAAGTCGCCTACCGCGAAACGATTCGCGCCAAGGCCGATGCGGAAGGCAAGCACAAGAAACAGACCGGCGGCCACGGCCAGTTCGGCCTATGCCGCATCAAGATGGAGCCGCTCCCGCGCGGCGCCGGCTTCGAATTCGTCGATGATGTTTTCGGCGGCGCGATTCCGAAGAATTGGATTCCATCGGTCGAGAAGGGAATTCGCGACGCGTCCGAACGCGGTTTCCTCGCGGGCTTTCCGGTCGTCGATTTTCGCGCCAGCCTGTACGACGGCAAATATCACGACGTCGATTCTTCCGACATGGCGTTCAAAATCGCCGGCGCGCTTGCGTTCAAGGAAGCGATGAAGCAGGCCAAGCCCGCGCTCCTCGAACCCATCATGAAAGTGGAAGTTTACGCGCCCGATCAATATTCAGGCGACATCATGGGCAACATCAGTTCGCGCCGCGGGCACATCAGCGGCAGCGAAACACGCGGGCAAAATGTGGTTGTGCGGGCGCAGGTTCCGTTCGCGGAGATGCTGAGCTACGCGAACGATTTGACGTCCATGACCCAGGGACGCGCCAGCTATTCGATGGAATTTTCTCACTACGATTTCGTCCCCGCCGAAATCGCCCAGAAAATTATCGCCGCCCACAAACCCCACGCCGCCGAGGACGAAGAAGCCGCCTCCGCTTCCAACGGCCACTGAGTCCGACGCCGTCGCTGGGTCACCGGTTGCCCTGGTCGAGGCTAAATTCCTCGCTGCGTTCAGCGTAACAAAGTGCTTGGTTCGCGTCGGCGAAGAATTTAGGATTGTAGGACTGTGAAACAGATCGCTTTCCTGATTTTATTCGACGCATTGCTGAGCTTCTTGCTATTCCTGGTTGCCGGGATTGTTCTCATTCGGCTGATTCCCGCAGGACGGCTACTCATTGATCCAGAATGGCGCCACAAAGAGTACAAGGGGTACGGAGCGCTTCAAGCGAAATATGGCGACCCAATCGGAGGGATGCGCCGAGTTCTGTGGCTGATTAATTTTGTATGCTTCCCAATAATCGCTGTGACAGTTGGAATCGTTAGCGGGACGATGTCGAGAGCGCATCCCGTACCGATTGCATTCCTAGGGATTCTGCCAATAGAAGTGTTCGTTCTGAGTCTTTCTGAGTTACGGATTCGAGAGGTGTTGCCCTTCGTTGCATATGCAGCGATTGCTTGTGTGTTCGCATTCGTGGTTTTTCATGTGCATATGACGTTGCGATAGAGCAAGGCCAAGTGGTCAGATCCGGACGACTGGCCAAAATGGCCCTTGCGCGCAGCGCCGTAAAGTTGCAATCTGCCCCGCATGAAATCGCGCACAAAAACCAAGCCGAGCAAATCAGCGCAGCCCTGGGCCGACGCCACCATCGCGATTCAGCGCGGCGAATCGAAACACGGACGTGGCGGACCGGTGGCGCCCGAAATCGTCCGCAGCTCCACGTTTACATTTTCATCGACCGCCGAGATGAAGCGCTGGGCCGAAGGCAAAAGCTCCGCCTACATCTACACGCGTTACGGCAATCCCACGCTGACCATCGCCGAGGAGAAAATCGCCGCGCTCGAAGGCGCCGAAGCCGCCATTGTTGCCGCGTCCGGCATGGCTGCAATTTCCAGCGCGCTGCTTGCCGTGCTCAGCTCCGGCGACGAAGTCATTTCCACCGCGCAACTTTACGGCGGCACGTACCGCCTGATGCGCGACCTTTTCCCGCGCTTCGGGATTCGCGTGCGCCACGTGGAACCGGATCTCGCCGGCATTGAAGACATCGTCACGCCGCGTGCCCGCGCGCTTTACGTTGAGACGCCGACGAATCCCTCGCTGCGTCTCGTGGATTTGCGCCGCGCCATCGCAATCGCGCGCGAATTCAAGCTTGTCTCCATTGTTGACAACACGTTCGCCAGCCCGGTGCTGCAAAAGCCTCTTGCACTTGGCTTCGACATGGTCGTTCACAGCGCGACGAAATATCTTGGCGGACACTCGGATTTGATTGCTGGAGCAGTCGCCGGCTCGCACGCGTGGATCCATCGCGTCCGCGACAACATTATTTACCTTGGCGGCTGCATGGACCCGACTGGCGCGTACCTGCTGATTCGCGGGATGAAAACGCTCAGCGTGCGCATCGAGCGCCAGTGCAAGACTGCGATGGCGGTGGCGAAATTTCTGGAACGCCATCCGAAAGTTGCACGCGTTCATTATCCGGGACTCGCGTCGCATCCGGACCACAAATTGGCTCGCCGTCAGATGCGCGATTTTGGCGGTATGCTCTCATTCGATCTGAAGGGTGGACTTGCCGCCGCGCGCCGCTTCTGCGACCGCGTGCAGCTTTTTGCTCTGGCCGCGAGCCTCGGTGGCGTCGAATCGCTCGTCATCCTCCCGATTTACACTTCGCACTACAATATGTCGCGCGACGAACTCCACCGCGCCGGGGTCGAGCCAGGCACTGTCCGCGTCTCCATCGGCCTCGAAGATCCCGCCGACCTTATCGCCGATTTGCGCCAAGCCCTTTCGTGACATCACAGAGACTCGCGCCGAATTCGCTCCGGCGACTTGCTGCATCACATATGTGTTGTTAGAGTCAAACCCGTGCGAATCGTTATGATTTTTGCGCTCGCTGTTTTTCCCGCGGCTAATGTTGCGTCCGGGCTCGAGCCACCGCAAAATGCCGCGTCATCTCAACAGGTTTTGCTGACATCATCTTCGCCGCAGCAGCTTTATCAAACCCTGAGCACGCTGCCCGTCGACAGCGCTCGCGTATTCAATGTTCATAACCTTATCTTGCGTCGAGACGGCGTCTCCTTCACTTTTACCGATGGCACGCTCGGATTCCTCGCCCCGGTAGACGGACGCACATCGGGAGCTGTTTTTATGGGTCATGGACGCGTGTTCGCTCTCCCGCCCGATCAAGCCGAACGCGCTTCTGTCCTCCGTTTTCTGAAGGTTCCCTTGGTTGATGTTGAATTCTCGCAAGCGTATCTGCGCTTCGACGACGGCACGGCTCAGGAAATTCAGCAAGATCTCGCCGAACAAAAAACGGCGTCATCGAGCGATCCAACTTTTGTTCAGAATTGGACTCCGATTGTCGCGAAGCTCGATCCCGGATCGTCACTCCGGATCATTCAAGATTGGCTTTCTGCCGTGCCGCGTCCCTTTTTCTATGCAGCGCTCAATTCGAACGTAATTGGCGCTTTCGACGTGGTCATTGACGAGCGTCATGCGGAAACCGTGTTGATGGGTCAGCCCCGCGATTCCAATGGAGCCACGCTCTTCGACGTATGGACATCGTTTGCGGCGCCCAATGCTCCGCCTTACGAAGAAGAATCTCTGCCCATCGATTACGCGGTCGATACCACGATCGCCGAAGATCTGAGCCTGACGGGCTCTACCACAATTCACTGGAAGGAACTGCGCTCCGGAGAGCGCGTCATTGAGCTGGAGCTATCCCGCTTTCTCCACGTTTCGAGCGTCACTGATGCGGTCGGCCAGCCACTCGTCTTTTTCCAAAATCAAGATCTGCGCCGCCAGCAAATTGCGCGTCGCGGCAATGACATACTTTTCGTCGTGCTGCCCGCAGTCGCGATGGCTGGCGCGGAATATCGTTTACGAGTGGCGTATCAAGGAACGGTTATCGAGGACGCGGGCAACAATGTGTATTTCGTGGGTGCGCGCGGCAGTTGGTATCCCCATCTGGCGGGGCAGGAGCGATTCTCTTCGTTTGATCTGAATTTCCACTGGCCGAAACGCCTGACCTTGGTCGCCACCGGCCACCAAACAGAAACCGCGGTCGACGGCTCGGAACGCACCGGCCGTTGGCAAAGCACGCAGCCCATGTCAGTCGCGGGCTTCAACCTTGGTGACTACGCCGAGCAAACCGTTGCGGGGAAGCCCGAGATCGCGCTCTACGCGAACCAGGAACTCGAGCAGGCAATCGTCGCGCGTCTGCAGCAGAACGCCGCCGCTCGCCTGCCGCCCAGTGCATTGCCCGGGCGAATTTACGGAACTGAAAATCTCGGTTCCGCGCTAATGCCTAATCCTCCGGCGGTACTCAAGAAGCTCGGAGGCAAATTGCTGGACTCGGTTCACTATTATGAAACCATCGACGGACCATTTCCGTTTCCGAAACTCGATGTCTCGCAAATTCCCGGCTCGTTCGGCCAGGGCTGGCCTGGCCTGCTTTACCTTACCACGCTGGTTTTTCTGCCGCCCCAGGCACAGCAGCAAGTCGGCGTAGCCGAGCGCGGACAAGAGGAAATCGCGCAGCTTGTTCCGTTCCACGAAGTGGCTCATCAGTGGTGGGGCAACGTGGTGGCTCCGGCGAGCTACCGCGATTTTTGGCTCGAAGAAGCGATGGCCGATTACCAGTCCTTGATGTATGACGACTCGCACAATCCCGGTAAGCATGAACTCCAAGATTGGCTGACGCGCTATCACGATATTTTGCTTACGAAGGCGCCAGGCACGGATGCGGCCATCGAAGAGGCAGGTCCGCTGGATTTCGGTTACCGGCTGGATTCGTCCAAGACGCCGGATGCGTACAACACCGTCGTCTACGATAAAGGCGCGTGGGTAATTCACATGCTGCGCGAGATGTTGCGCGACTCGAAAGCCAAAAATCCCGATGCGCGTTTCGGCAAAATGTTGCGCTACGTCCTCAGCGAACATCGCTTTCAATCACTCTCCACCGCGCAATTCCAGAAAGCCGTGGAGCGCTTCATGACGCCATCCATGGATCTGGAAGGTAGCCGTTCCATGGACTGGTTTTTCGACGAGTGGGTCCGAGAAACGGGGATCCCTGATTACAGTGTGGATTATCAAGTTCACTCGCGCGGCGGCAGGTTCGAAATCGAAGGTACGTTGCGGCAGGGCAGCGTCCCGGATATCTTCACAGAATCTGTGCCGATTTACGCCGCACACACCCAGGGAAAGATGGAACTACTTGGCCACGTGATTACCACGGGGCCTGTAACTAAATTCCACTTTGCCGCGCGCCAGCGCCCTTCGCGTTTAGTGATTGACCCCGAACACACAATCCTCTGCCGAACAAAATAGCGCATGGCTATTACGAGCTGTTCTTGCGGGAATTTGCACGTGGGGCTGGTTCAAATCCAGCCTACGCGTGGAAGTGGCCTGCATGGCGGATTTCCTTACGGTAATCGGGCGCGGAGATTTCCACTGTGCGGCACATTTCGAAGAGTCGTGAACGGATACGCATGCCCACACGCTCGGTCAGTGAATCCTCAGGCGAGGGCGGTCGCACGGAGGAGTTTCGTGTCTCCGCGGCGGCAGAACCCGGTGCTGCCGGGACGGGCGCATCGAGAAAATTCGTGGTGAGCAAAGTGACGCGGTGGTCGTTGTAGCGCGTATTCAAAATGTGGCCCACCGTTTCCAGCGCCCACGCGGACGGCTTCGACGAGCCCAGGTCATCGAGCAGCAGCACTTCTGTTGTGAGCACCGGCTCGAGGACGCTCATCTCCGTTGAATTGCTTTCGGGGTTGTAACTGTCCTGAATTTGCTTGAGCAACTCGCGATAATCGTAGAAGAGTCCGGTGTGCCCGCGCAGAATAATTTCCTCGAGCGCCGCTACCGCAAGATGCGTCTTTCCCACGCCGCAAGTCCCCATCAACAAGAGTCCGTGTTCGGTGCCGACCGGAAAGTTACGCGCGAAACCCTGCACCTCAAGCTTCGCTTGAAGTAGGCTGCGGTTCCAAGCCGCTGCTTCAGGACCGGAATAGCCGAGATCCGTGTCGAAGCTCTCAAAATTGCAATGTTGGTAGCGCTTCGGCAGCCGGGCGCGTTCCAACACGCGCGAGTGCCGGTCGCCTACGGTGCAATCGCACGGCACGGCCCAGACCGTCTTCGGCTCGCCAGCTGCAGAACCAGCGCGCGCGCCGTCCGCAGGAGCGAAGGCCCGTGCTTCTCCATTCGAGCCCGGCTGCTCGACAACTTTCCAACCTGTGCCACTGCAAGTCGGGCAATCTTCTCGTGCCATGCCGCAAGGATATGCGCTGCTCGCGCTCAGCGCAAGCGGACGCCTGTGCATCGCTGTGGAACCTGTGGATACCGAACCCGCGCACGAGACAGTTTCGGGCCACAACGCCAGGCGGCGAAGTGCTGCGCGACCCCAAATCCGCGTCGGTGGCCCGGCGCTTGTCCGCATCCGGGAATAACAACTTCGTGTTATAATTGGTTTGCATTTCGAAGAAGCCCGGATTGCGTTGCCGCCTTTCTGGCCAGTTTTCGGCCATTCGCCTATCCGCCTTCCTCAGCCTTACTGAACCTGTCTGACGCATCACGTTTTTCGATTCAAGAGAGAAGGAGATAGGGGAGCATGAAGAATCTGTTTGTCGGGAACATGAGTTTCCAAACGACCGAGGCAGATTTGCGCGCGCTGTTTGCGCCGTTTGGAACGGTCACGCGCGTTCATCTGGCGATGGATCGGGAAACCGGCCGCGCCCGCGGATTCGCGTTCGTCGAGATGCCGAATGACGCGGAAGCGGCCAAGGCCATTGCCGGCTTGGACGGTAAAGAAGTGGGCGGGCGAAATTTGAAAGTGAATGAAGCGCGGCCGAAAGGCGAAGGTCGCGCCCCCGAACGCGGCGGTGGTCCGGGGCGCAGCAGCGGAGGCGGCAATCGTGGCGGAAATCGCGAGCGGTTCTCGAATGAGGACTATCGCGAAGCGGCACGTCAGCCGCGCGAACCTCGCTGGTAACCACGGCTAGACGAATTTTGCCAGGGATTCGGTTGCCCTAGTAATTTAAAACGCGGCCTTCGCGCGAATTGCTCCCGTATCTTTATATTGGGAGAATCGCTGAGGGCTGTAACGCGAACTCAAGGAGCTTTTATGGCGACACGATCGAAATCCACATTTCAGAAGCGGCAGAAGGAAATGAAGCGTCAAGAAAAACAGCGCATGAAGGCCGAACGTCGCGCGCAGAAAAAACTTGCTCCTCGCGCCGAAGGTGATGCTCCGATCGAAAATATCACCAGCGAAAACATGTTCGACGATCCCGATATCGTCCCTGCCGATCCCTGGCCGCAGGGATAATCCGAGAGCAGAATCAGTTCCGCTTTTGAGTTGGAGCCGATTCGCTTTACCAATTCCCAAAACTGAAGTCCCAAAACTGAAGTCGAGCCAGGTTCGCGCCGCAGGCTGAAGGGTGTCTGACCCCGCGCGGAATTTCTGCCTGCACCTCTCTATCCTTCTGTGATAATCCAATCCATGCCGAATCGCACTTTTCGTCCGGAGGCTCGACCATGGTTAAACCTGACAAGCGCCACCGCTGGTTTTATCCGCACTCGCTGAGCATCATCTGCGGGGGCATCCTGATTCTGTGGATTTGCCTTTACTGCGTCTCAAATCCAGCCTCTCATTTAGGCTCATTCTTCGGAAATGCGATTGCAGACTGGTCGGGCGTGGTCGTGATGCTCTTCGCCACAAAGTATTTATACGAAAGAAATTCGGCCGAAAGTCGCCGGCTTCCGAAAAGTCCGCTCAAACCAGCCCTGGAACTTCTTCGCGACCATTCCTTGAGTATTTTCTTGCTTGTGACGGGAATCGGCTGGGTCGTGCTCTTCGCCAGAATGGATACGGGAAGCAGATGGGGCCAGGTGGTTGGTAATGTGGTGTCCGAATGGACGCAAATCTTCGGAGTAGTGATTTTCACCAAGCGCTTCATCGAGCGCCACTCAAAAGAAAGCACCCGCTGAACGCCGAAAAAAAACTATTTTTCGATGCGAATGGCCTTGGGAGGCATGGCGCGCACAATAGCGTTGCGAACGACGTGGCGATCTGCGGCGCTGAAGCCCTGGGCAAGTTCGCCGCGTACGAATCCGATAAACGCTTCCATCTGCTGCTGCATCTCGGACATTTTGTCGCGCATGTTGAGAATGATTTCGATTCCCGCGAGGTTCACACCCAGATCGCGCGTTAAGGTGAGAATGACTTCAAGGCGCTCGAGGTCCTGGTCCGTATAAAGCCGCGTGTTCCCCTGCGAACGCGATGGCTTCAGCAGGCCCACGCGTTCATAGAGCCGTAGCGTTTGCGGGTGCAACTTGTAAAGCTCCGCGACGGCGCTAATCATGTAGCCGGCTTTCGCTCTTTTCCTCTGCTTCGGCATTCTATGATCCCGTGCTGCTGGTTACCGGTTCGGCATGCTCATAACGATGCACGCGAGAAAATCTCGCGTCGCGGGTCTTCCGTATCATGCTTCGCCAAATCGCGGAGCAACTGCCGCACGCGCTCATCCTCGGGTCGCGGCGCCACAATGCGCACTTCCACAAGCTGGTCGCCGCGATGTCCCGCTCGCCGTACCGAAGGCGCGCCTTTTTCGCGCAATCGCAAGACCTTGCCGCTGTTTGTTCCAGGAGGAACGCGGACCTGTGCGCGCCCATCGATCGTGGGCACTTCGATTTTCGCTCCCAACGTGGCCTCCGAGACAGTCACAGGCACAACGGTGTAAAGATCGTCGCCTCGCCGCTCGAAAAACGGGTGCGGTTCCACGCGCGTGATGATGTAAAGATCGCCCGGAGGCGCGCCGTGCGTTCCGGCATTGCCGCGGCCGGGCACGCGAAAGCGTGAGCCGGTTTGGGCGCCGGGCGGAATGCGAAAATCAATTGTGTCGGAGCGGCGCACGCGCCCCTCGCCGCCGCACGTCCGGCAGACAGTATGCAGCCTGCCCGAGCCGCCGCAACGCGGACAACTAATCTGGAACCTCATGCGGCCGCTCACTTGCGTCGCTTGTCCCGAACCGCCGCACGCCGGACATACTTGCTGGCCGGTGCCGGGAGCCGACCCGGTTCCATGGCACGCGGGACAGGCGTCGAGACGCGTGATGGTGATCTTCTTCACCGCGCCGTGCATCGCTTCCGCGAACTTAATGTCGATTTGGTATTCCAGATCGCTGCCGGGCTCCGCTTCTTGCTCGGCGTGCGCCGCGTTTGCGCCGCGAAACACCTGGCTGAAGAGGTCGCGGAAACTGGTGCCGCCCGCGCCTCCAAAATCAAATCCGCCAAAATCGAAATGGACGTCTTCGGGTACGCTACCCGCTCCTCCCGCACCGCCGGCAGCGCCTGGATAGCCCGGCGTATTGAAGCCGAACTGGTCGTACATCTGCCGCTTCTTCGTGTCCGAAAGCGTCTCGTATGCTTCCTGTATTTGCTTGAATTTTTCTTCCGAGGATTTGTCGCCGGGGTTCAGGTCGGGGTGATATTTACGCGCAAGTTTGCGGTATGCCTGGCGGATTTCCTTCAGCGGGGCCTTGCGCGGTACGCCCAGCAGTTCGTAGTAATCCTGTTTTGTGGTCGTCGGCATTTTGCGCTCGTGCCTTTACGCGGTTCGTAATTCCGGGCTTGCGGTAGTACGAAAATTGCCGCAAACGAAAGGGGGAATTTGTCCTTACTTCAAAGCTTCGCCCAGCGCGCGTTCCACTCGTTGAGCTCTTCCGCTTCGCGCGCCAGTTCCTCACGTTTGCGGCGCTGGTCGTCATTGCGAGTGCCCATCGACGCTTCCTTCCCGTTGGCATGTTCCACCCAGAGATCGATCATCCCGATTCTCTGCTGCACAGCCTCCGGCTCCGAGCGAAAGCGCATGAGCGCGCCCGAAATCTCGACCGAGCGGGGACGAAATTCCGCCGCCGCATCGTGCTTCGTCTCATAAAACAATCGCCGCCAGTCCGCCGAAGGCGAACCCGTCAGCATCACCTGCACCAGGTAATAATTGTCTCGGACTTTCTGCACCGCCTGTGGCGGCCCGGACCGCTTGATTCCTGTGGTCGTATCCAACCGTTTCCTTCTTTCTTGTGCACGTTCGCAGAGGCCCCGGCAGGACGCAATGACGCCCGCCGGAGCGCCGCGCCAATTCATTTGGTGATTAGTTTGGCTTCTTCGACTCGTCCACGTCCACGAACTCCGCGTCGACCACATCGCCTTGTCCCGTTGACGCACCCGATGTCGTGCTCGCGTTGCCGTCAGCAGCTCCCGGCCCACCTTGTCCAGGAGCGCCCGGGCCGCCCGCCGCCGCGCCCGCCGCGGAAGTTGCCTTGTACATCGCCTCGGCCAACTTGTGCGAAGCCTTGGTCAACTCCTCGGCCGCTTGATTGAGCCGCTCGACTCCGCCCTCGGCAAGCGCGCGCTTCGCCGCTTCGACTGCCTCTTCCGCAGCTTTCACGTCCGCTTCGGCAAGCTTGTCGCGATTCTCACGGATCAGCTTCTCGGTCTGGTAGACCAGATTATCGCAACGGTTGCGCGCCTCGGCTTCGGCGATTTTCGCCTTGTCCTCGTCCGAGTGCGACTCCGCCTCCTTGCGCATCTTCTCGGCTTCTTCTTTGCTCAGGCCGGATGAAGCCGTGATGGTGATCTTCTGCTCTTTGTTCGTCGCCATGTCCTTCGCCGACACGTTCAAAATGCCGTTCGCGTCGATGTCAAAGGTCACTTCGACTTGCGGCACTCCGCGCGGAGCCGGTGGCAGCCCGATCAGATGGAATTTCCCAAGCGTGCGGTTCCCGCTAGCCACCGGGCGCTCGCCCTGCAGCACGTGAATCTCGACGGAAGTCTGATTGTCCGCGGCCGTTGAGAACATTTCTGCTTTGCGCGTGGGAATGGTCGTATTGCGCGGGATGAGCACCGTCATCACGCCGCCCATGGTTTCGACGCCCAGCGACAGCGGCGTTACGTCGAGCAGCAGAATGTCCTTCACTTCGCCGCCGAGCACTCCGCCCTGAATTGCCGCGCCGACCGCAACCACTTCGTCCGGATTGACGCCCTTGTGGGGTTCTTTTCCGTTGAACAAATTCTTTACGATGTCGACGACACGCGGAATGCGCGTCGAGCCTCCGACGAGCACCACTTCGTCAATCTTGTCGGGCGTGACGCCCGCGTCGGAAAGCGCCTGTTTCACGGGTCCGACGGTGCGCTGGAGCAAGTCTTCCATCAATTGCTCGAGCTTCGCGCGCGTCAACTTCTGTTGTAAATGCTTTGGCCCGGACTCGTTTGCTGTGACGAACGGCAGATTGATTTCCGTCTCCACCAACTGCGACAACTCAATCTTCGCCTTTTCCGCGGCCTCCTTCAGGCGCTGAATGGCCATGCGGTCTTTGCTCAGGTCGATGCCTTGCTCTTTTTTGAATTCCGCGATCATCCAGTCGACGATCCGCTGGTCAATGTCATCGCCGCCCAAATGCGTATCGCCATTGGTCGACTTCACT
>DATGJE010000302.1:0-24801 GCA_035295305.1 Candidatus Acidiferrales bacterium
CGCCATCAGCATTGCGCTTGCCTTCGATGAAATTCAAAGCGCCAATTTCCGCAAGGGCCGCAAGTTCGGATTTATGGATTGCGGGAATGCGGAGTTTCATATCTTCAATCGAGGCAAACGATTGAATGGCGCGTTGGAGGACAATTTCTGCGGCGATTTCGGCGCGCAAGCCCTTAACGAAACGCAGGCCAAGTCGCAAAGCCAGACCCTGAGCGTCTTTCTCTTGAAATCTTTCAAGTGTGCACAGCCAGTCCGAACAGGTCACGTCGATGGGCCGGATTTTCAAGCCGTGCCGCTGGGCGTCTTTGACAATCGTTGCGGGGTGATAAAAACCCATCGGCTGATTGTTCAGCAGAGCCGCGGTGAAAGCGGTCAGGTAATGGCATTTCAGATAAGCGCTGGCGTAGGCGAGAAGTGCAAAACTCGCGGCATGCGATTCAGGGAATCCATAGAGCGCGAACGAAGTAATGGACTGGACTATTTTTTGCTGAATTTCCGGAGCCATTCCATTTTTGTCCATGCCGCGGCGAAGTTTTATTTCCACTTCTTTCATGCGCGCTTCAGAACGTTTGAAACCGAAGGCGCGACGTAATTCTTCCGCTTCGCCTCCCGTGAAGCCAGCGGTGATCATGGCCATGCGCAGGAGTTGCTCTTGAAAAAGCGGCACGCCCAGAGTGCGCGCAAGCACGGGCTCGAGCGACGGGTGAAGGCATTCCACAGATTCGCGTCCCTGGCGTCGTTTTAAATAAGGATGAACCATCTTGCCAACGATCGGCCCGGGGCGAATGATCGCGACCTGCACCACAATGTCGTAAAAGCATTTCGGGCGCAGACGCGGCAGGCAGGACATTTGCGCGCGGCTTTCGATTTGAAACATGCCCACGGTGTCCGCTTTTTGCAAGGCATCGTAAACAGCGGGATCATTCGCGGGCAGACGGCCAAGGTCGACTTCCTCGCCGTAATCTTCGCGAATGATTTTCAGCGAATCTTCCAGCACAGCCATCATGCCCAAGCCGAGCAGATCGACTTTCACAATGCCCATATCGGCGCAATCTTCTTTATCCCATTGCACGACGACACGGCCGGGCATAGTCGCTGGCTCGAGCGGCACAACAGAATCGAGTTGGCCCTGGCAAACGACCATTCCTCCGGAATGTTGCCCCAAATGGCGCGGCAAATCCTGAACGGCGAGGCAAAGTTCGAGAAATTTGCGAATACGCGGATGGCATGGATCAAGACCCGCATCGCGAAATTGACGCGCGAGTGTGTCGTTGTCGTCTTTGTATTCCCAGGCGCCAACGAGACTCGCGACGCGGCCTAAAGTCTCGGGATCAAATGAAAGAGCTTTGCCAATCTCGCGCGCCGCGGAACGGCCGCGGTAGGTGATGACGTTGGCCGTCATGGCCGCGCCCAATCTTCTGTAACGTTCGTAGACATATTGAATGGCGCGTTCGCGCTGGTCGCCGCTCGGCAGATCGAGGTCAATGTCCGGCCATTCGCCGCGCTCCTCGGAAAGAAACCGCTCAAAAAGAAGATCCATGCCAACCGGATCAACGGCGGTGATGCCCAGGGAATAGCAGACGGCGCTATTGGCCGCCGAGCCGCGACCCTGAACCAGAATATTGTGACCGCGGCAGAAGCGCACGATGTCCCAAACAATCAGAAAATACCCAGCGAGGTCGAGTTTTTCGATTAACGTCAATTCGCGCTCGATTTGGAGGCGCGCACGTTCGTTGTCTGGGCCGTAGCGGTGAATCATTCCTTCGTGCGCACGCTGTCGTAGAAAACTCATTTGCGATTCGCCTTGTGGCACGGGATATTTCGGGAACTGGTAGCCCAAATCGTTCAAAGTGAATTTCAAGCGCGAAGAGAGAATTTCAGTATTTGCAATGGCTTCGGGAAGGTCCGTAAACAGTCGCGACATTTCCGCGGAGGATTTTAAATGGCGCTCGGAATTCCGCGCGAGGAGACGTCCAGCAGTGGCAAGCGTGCGATGATGACGAATGGATGTGAAGACATCGAGCACTTCGCGCGACGGGGCCTGTGCGTGCGAGACGCCATTGGTCGCAAGCAACGGCAAATGCAATTTGCGCGCAATCTCCACTGCGGCTTGATTGCGGGCCTCTTCTTCACGGCAGAAATGCCGCTGCAATTCGACGTAAACACTCTGGCGGCCAAAAATTTCGCAGAGTTGCTCGACGCACTCCATTCCCTGCGTGATTCCTCCGTGGACGAGCGCATGCGCCAGCGGTCCTTCTTCGCCCCCGGTAAGACAGATAAGGCCAACGGATTGTTTCGCGATTTCCTCGGCCGAAACAGAACCTTCTCCCTTGCGTGCGCGCAATTTCATGCGAGTGATGAGACGGCAAAGATTCTGGTAGCCTGCACGCGATTCGACGAGCAATGGGTAGCGCCAGCCGTCAGCGGATGTGACTTCCGCGCCGATATGAGCTCGTAACGAGATTTTGTTCGCAGCGAGATGAAAGCGCGGCGCGCCATAAACGCCGTCGTGATCGAGCAACGCCATGGCTGGAATTTCAAGCTCCGCGCACACGCCCGCCAATTCTTCAGGTAAAGAAGCGCCTTCCAGAAAACTGAATGCGGAGCGTGCATGTAGCTCGATGTAGGTCATGGCTCAGGTCAGTCGTAAATTCCCCGCATGAACCAATTGCCGCGAAGCGCGTCGTAATAAATACGATAGAGGCCGTGCTGTGGGCACGTAGAGCCGCGTTCCAGGTGAATCGCCGGAGAAAAACGAAAATGAATTTCAAGATCCCATTCATCGTGCTGCCATGGATCTTCCTGCCACCAATCTCCAGAAGTGCGCCACGGGCCAGAAGCTGCAACTACTTCTCCGCGCATGCCGCGAAACGAAATGCGTGCTGGATGCCCTTCACGCAATTCAACTTTCAGCGGCAGCGAAGGCCTGAAGGCTCGAAACCCGGTGGCTGGTTTGCTGAATTTGCGGTTTTTCAGTGGCTCATCGCGCGAAGGAGTGAACCGGTTCATGCGAAATTCTCCCGGCCGGTGCGTGTCGATCAATTCGGGCGAGCCGATATGGGAATCGCCAACCAGATTCGCAAGGCGCGCGATGGTCAGCTCCAATTTTTCCGGATCGGGAGAACTGGGAAGAAACAAGCCACCCTGAGCGACACGCTGGCGCGCTGGATCAGCCGCGAGATAAATTTTTATAATGGATGCCTGCGGAGGATTGGCTTGCAATTGCAGGCGAAGCAATCGCAAAAGCATTTTGGAATCGCGCATGGGCACAGGCAAGTTCAAAACTTTTTCGTAAATACTGAGCGTAGGCTCACCAGAGGACTTGCCATCCAATTGCGAATTATTTTCTGGAGAGCGTTCTAAATCGAATCGCAAGTGAATGGCGCCGGCAGCGAGCGAGCGCGCCGTCAGCCGCGCACACAATTGATCGAGCAAGCGGCCAAGCAGGAACGCCAAAGGCTCGAATTCCACGACGGCATAATCGAGAGGCATTTCTTCTTCAAAACAAATCGATGGCTCCGCCAGTACAAGCGAACGCTGGCTCGCGCCACGCGCCAATTCATGCAGCCGAACTCCTTCCTGGCCCAGACGCTCGGAAAGCTGCAAAAGCGGCAATGCAGCCAGCTCCGCGCAAGTGCGCACGCCCCAGCGGTCGAAGGTTTCGAGAACTTCAAGGGATGGCGAAAGCACGCCGATAGGCATGCAGCCCAAGCGCTGTACCTCCTCGCCGGGAGGAATTATTGTGACGCCTGGAAAACCGCGCGCGGCGTGGATAGCTGCTTCGAGGTTGGACGAGATAGCAACGTTGACGAGCAGACCGAGGGCAGCGGCGCGCCTCAGCAATTCATTCGCAACATTTTCTTCAGAGTGAAATAAAGAAGCGAGCCCGGCAAGATCGAGGACGATTGTGTCTTGCGCCGCATCTTCCACGCTCGGGGAAACAGACCAGCCAATGTCAAGCAAAGCGGCGTGCGCAGCCTTTTCCTGCGTTCGCGAGCGGCTGCGGATTTCAATGCCGCTGAACTGCGTGGCTTGCGATTTCGTCATGCTCAACTGAATTCCTGCGCGTGCGGCGGCTTCGCTCATGGCTACAACTTTTTGGAGAGGAGGAGTTCCGTCGACAAGAACAATCACGCAATCGCGAAGCGCAGCCTCGGCACGCACAACGGATTGCACGAGGAAATTGGGGACGTAGACGGAAGCGAAAGCCATATAAATTCATTTGCGAATTGGATGGCTGCGGTGACGGCGACAGCGTAAATCCTCATCCTTTTTTTTCGGCCTCTTCGATTTTGATTCGAACAGCAAATTGCCGGGATCATTCCAAATTGCCTTTGTTCCGAAAATTCCCATATCGCCACCGATGCTTGCTGAAGCGAATTCGCGGTGAAAATCTCCCACGGCTGCCTGCTGAATGCGCGAACAAAGCACTTCAGCACGAACGTCGACTCCATCGAGCAGCCAAACGGACGCATGCACGAAAGAATCCGGTGTATGCGCTTCCATCGTGGTCGACCACTGCACTGCCTCGGAGCCAAGCCGTAAAACCAGCGAAGCGCATGTTTTGGCATTTGGTTCCTGGTCGAGAACAACAAAAATTGTTTGCGTATCCTCGACACTGCGTCGAAAACGAAACCAAGCATTGAGCGGCACATGACGCACGGTTTCCGGAGGAATGTCGCTTAAATCCAGGGCGAGCAAACCGAAGCCGCGCCCCTGCAAAAGCAAATCCGTCGCGCGCAGGGCCTGATCAATGTTGCGGCAGCGAACCCAGAGCAATTGCTTCAGCTCCACGCCGGCCGCCTGAGCGGAATGAGGATCGAAATTATCGCTGCCATCGACCAGGACGCACACTTCCGCATGAGCCGTTCGCGAAGCTAAAGCGGAAAGAAGAAAACTGGTGCGGCCGGAGCAGGGAGGGCCGCAAATTTCCGTGAAGCCGCCGCGAGGCAAGCCGCCGGCCAAATAGTCGATTTCCGGAATGCCGATGGAAACCGTTTCGACGGATTTGCGTTCGCGATAGTCAAAGGGCGCGGAGGCACGCCCGTGAAGATCGCATTCGATTTTGGCGCGAAGGGCGGCGAGGTTCTGGGCCATGACGGAATCCTGAGGCGAGGAGGGGAAAGAACTTATTTTCGCTTTTTCTTCGCCTATGTGAGATTATGAGCAAGGAGAGAGGCGTTGTCAATGCTGGAGTATGGGAATGTTTGTGAGGGATGACTATTAAGGAGCAAGCGCCGCTGCGAATTCGTCGCGCATCTTAAATTCATGGTGAAACACCTGCCAAAGGACGCTGGCAAAATGCTGATTCCACCGGAGGCATCGCTCGCGGAACTGAAGGAAACTGCGAAAAATTGCAAAGCGTGCGATTTATGGAAAAACGCCACGCAAACTGTCTTCGGCGAAGGAACGCCCAGCGCGAAAATCATGTTTATTGGTGAACAGCCGGGTGATCAGGAGGATTTGCGGGGCAAGCCGTTCGTAGGCCCAGCAGGGAAATTGCTGGACAGCGCCCTTGTGGAAGCGGGAATCGATCGCAAGGAAGTTTACGTGACGAATGCGGTAAAACATTTCAAATGGGAGCCACGCGGGAAACGGCGCATTCACAAAAAACCGAACGCTACGGAGATAGCGGCATGCCGTCCGTGGCTAGATGCCGAAATCGCCGCATTGCAACCGAAAGTGATTGTCTGCCTGGGAGCCACGGCGGCCCAGGCGCTGTTTGGCCGAGACTTTCGTGTGACGCTGCATCGAGGCGAGTTCCTTAAATCGCCGCTTGCCCCGTTTGTGATGGCGACCGTGCATCCGTCGTCGATATTGCGCGCTCCCGATGAGGAAACGCGTCATGAGGAAATGAAACGCTTCATCGCGGACCTGAAAAAGATTTCACGAGCGATTTCCTAGCGTGGTTTTGCTTTTGGACAAAAAATTCAGGACAATAGAAGCGTTCCCATTTATATAAGGAATCGCTTCTCCAGGTCGTGCCGTGAACTCATCAGCTGTGAATCTTCCGCCGTCCTCTGCACTTGAATGGGCGCACCCGCTCGTTCGCGAGTGGTTCGAGGACAAATTTGGCACGCCTACCGAACCGCAAGAGCAGGGCTGGCCGCACATCCTCGCGCAAAAGGACACGTTGATTTGCGCGCCCACAGGATCCGGAAAAACGCTCGCCGCTTTTCTTGCCTGTATTGACCGCATGGTGCGCAAGGCGGTTGCAGGCGATCTTCTGGACGAAACCGAAGTGTTGTACGTGTCGCCATTGAAGGCGCTGGGCAACGATATACAAAAAAATCTGGAAACTCCGCTGGACGAGATTCTGCAACTCGCCGGCGAGCGCGGATTTCTGATGCCCGAGATTCGCGCAGCCGTGCGCACTGGCGACACATTGATGCACGAACGGCGCGCAATGCAGAAGCGCCCGCCGCACATTCTGGTGACGACACCAGAATCTCTTTACATTTTGCTGACGGCGGCGAAGAGCCGCGAGCTGCTGCGTACCGTAAGTACGGTGATCATTGACGAAATTCATGCGGTCGCTGACGATAAGCGCGGCGCGCATCTTGCGCTCTCGCTCGAGCGCCTCGACGCGCTTACGTCCGCGCGGCCTTCGCGCATCGGACTCTCCGCCACGCAGCAGCCAATCGAATTGGTTGCGCAGTTTCTCGCCGGAAACGGTCGGCCCGCGCCGACGATCGTGCAAATCGCACAACGACGCGGGTTCGATCTTGCTGTCGAAGTTCCAGGAAGCGAGCTTGGGCCGGTGGCGTCGAACGAAATGTGGGACGAGATTTATGGCCGCATAGCGAAATTGGTTCAGCAACATCGGTCCACGCTGATCTTCGTGAACACGCGACGGCTGGCAGAACGAGTGGCACACAATCTGGCAACGCTGCTCGGCGAAGACGCGGTCGCATCGCATCACGGCAGCTTGTCACGGCAGCGAAGGCTGGCGGTGGAAGGCAAGCTGAAGGCTGGCGAGATTCGCGCGCTGGTTGCGACGGCGTCGCTGGAATTGGGAATCGACATTGGCACGGTGGATTTGGTTTGCCAGATCGGTTCGCCGCGAGCGATCGGCACGGGTTTGCAACGAATCGGACGCGCGGGCCACTGGCGCGGAGCGATTCCCAAGGGCCGGCTATTTGCGACGACGCGCGATGAGTTGCTGGAATGCGCAGCGCTGGTGCACTCCATAAGGCTCGGCTTGCTCGACCGCATCATGATTCCGGCATGCCCGCTGGACGTGTTGGCGCAGCAAATTGTGGCCGAGTGCGCGGCGCGGGAATGGCAAGAAGACGATTTATTCGCGCTCGTGACCCGCGCCTATCCTTACCGGAATCTGTCGCGAAAAGAATTCGACGAAATTATTGCGATGCTTGCCGACGGAATTGCATCGCGTCGCGGCCGATACAGCGCGTATCTATACCGCGACGGCGTAAATCACCGGCTGCGCGCGCGTCGCGGGGGCCGGCTGGCGGCCATCACAAGCGGCGGGGCAATTCCCGATAATTCCCTCTACACAGTGATTGCGGAGCCGGAGCACGTGACCATCGGCACGGTCGATGAAGATTTCGCGGTGGAGAGTTTGCGCGGCGACATCATTCTCCTCGGCAATACTTCGTGGCAGATCCGGCGAGTGCAGGCAGGATCGGTGCTGGTGGAGGATGCGAACGGCGCGCCCCCCAACGTTCCCTTCTGGCGCGGCGAAGCGCCTTCACGTACGGCGGAGCTTTCTGAACAAGTCGCCGAAGTTCGCGAGAGAATTAGTTCGCTGACTGAAAATATTTCGCCGAATGCTGCGCGCGGAGATGCGTCGCAAGCTACTGCGGCAATCGGCTGGCTGATGCAGGAGTGTGGGCTGGACCGTCCGGGTGCGGAACAGGCGGCGGCATACATCGTCGAGGGCCGCGCTGTGTTGCGCGCCGTGCCGACGCAGCAAACTGTTGTCGCAGAACGCTTCTTCGATGAAAGTGGCGGCATGCAACTCGTCATTCACGCTCCATTTGGCGGGCGCATCAACAAGGCGTGGGGGCTGGCGCTGCGGAAACGTTTCTGCCGCTCGTTCAATTTCGAATTGCAGGCTGCGGCGACTGACAATGGCTTGAATATCTCGTTGAGTGAACAGCACAGTTTTCCTCTCGCCGACGTTTTTCATTTTCTGCAATCGACCAACGTGGAGGACTTGCTCTCGCAAGCGGTGCTCACTTCGCCGATCTTCGCCACGCGCTGGCGCTGGACAGCCGGACGCTCGCTGGCCCTGCTGCGTTTCCAGGGAGGCAAAAAAGTGCCGCCGCAAATCCAGCGCATGCGTTCGGACGATTTGCTGGCTGGGGTATTCCCACAAGCACTGGCATGCCAGGAGAATATTTCCGGCGAGATCGAGATTCCCGATCATCCGCTGGTGCGCGAAACGATGAAAGACGCGCTGACCGAGGCGATGGATGTCGACGGACTCAAAAACGTGTTGGATGCGATGTCTTCCGGACAAATTCGTTGTATTGCCATCGACACGCCAGTACCGTCGCAGTTTTCGCACGAGATCCTTAACGCGAATCCGTACGCGTACCTGGACGACGCGCCATTGGAGGAGCGTCGGGCGCGCGCTGTCGAGATGCGGCGAATGTTGCCGGAAGCGGTTCTATCGGAAATTGGCCGCTTGGACCCCTTGGCTATTGCGGAAGTGCGCGAAGAGGCGTGGCTCGATGTACGCGATGCGGACGAACTTCATGACGTGCTGCAGACGCTCATCGTTCTGCCGGAATCTTCGAATAGCACCTCCGCACTCGGTCAAATGTTCGGCAAGTCGATTCCTGAATGGAAGAATTATTTTACCGTCCTGCGAGGAGACCGCCGGGTTGCCCGCGCGAGTGTCGGTGACAGGGTTTATTGGGTGGCGGCGGAAAAGGCATCGATGTTCGCACAGCTTTTCGCCGCTGCGAGTTTCGATGGCGCGCTTCACGATTTTCAAAATAGTGCGCAGGCCGCTGCTCTTTCACACGAAGAAGTGTTGTGCGCTTGCGTCACGGGCTGGATGACGCACAGCGGTCCCGTCACGGCGCGGATCCTCAGCGATGTACTCGGAATCGCGACTCAGGAAATTGAGCAAGCCTTTCTGCGCCTCGAAGCCAGCGGTTCGATGTTGCGGGGACAGTTCACCGGCGCTTCGGGCAATGAAACCGAGTGGTGCGACCGCCGGCTGCTCGCGCGCATTCATCGGCTGACGCTCGGCGCGTTGCGCAAAGAAATCCAACCGGTGACTGCATCGCAATTCATGCGCTGGTTGTTGCGCTGGCAGCATATCGCGCCCGGAACGCAAGTCTTCGGCGAACGTGGCACGCTGGAGATCTTGCGACAGCTCCAAGGATTTGAGGCGCCTGCAAATTCGTGGGAACGGGAAATTTTGACGCGGCGCATCGGGAATTACGATCCGAAGGCGCTCGACCAACTTTGTTTGACCGGCGCAGTCGGCTGGGGACGCCTGTCTCCGCATCCGGCGACCTTGGCAGAGCAGAACGGAGCGAATCGACGAGTGATTCCCATCAGCGTCGCGCCGATAGCATTTTTTGTTCGCGATGACGCGGACTGGATGATTTTGCCGCACGGGGTCGACGGCCCCGGCAATAGCGATGAACCGCGAGGTTTGAGCCGCAGCGCGCGGGACATTTTGGTATACCTACGTGAGCGAGGCGCATCATTTTTTGCGGACATTGTACGCGGAACCGGCAAACTAAAAGCAGAAGTGGAAACGGCATTATGGGAATTGGTGACGGCGGGGCTGCTGACGGCCGATGGATTCGATAATATCCGCGCACTAATTGACCCGAAGCGCCGCTCAGGTCACGGCCGGGGCCACAATGCGCGGCCGCGGCACAGTCTTGGCCGGTGGTCGCTGCTTTATGCGAGCGAAGCGCCCGACAAGTCGCGCACGGTGGAAGCAATCTGCTGGGTGCTGCTTGAAAGATATGGCGTGGTCTTTCGCGAAGTTGTTGCGCGAGAAAGCATCGTTCCCCGCTGGCGCGAGTTGTTGATCGCTTTCCGGCGGCTCGAAGACCGAGGCGAAATACGTGGAGGCCGATTTGTGAGTGGATTTCTAGGCGAGCAATTTGCGCTGCCCGTGGCGGTCGAGTCTGTTCGCGCAATCAGGAAGGCTGAACCTGCCAGAGAGATTGTGACCGTGTCAGCGGCAGACCCTTTGAACCTAGTTGGAATTTTACTTCCCGGCGACCGGGTTGCTGCGAATTCTGGAAGGACGATTACGCTTCGGGATGGTGTGCCTATTGAGATTGATGAAGCCGCCGCCAGATTCGCCGGTGCGATCGCTGGCTGATTCCCTTAGCGGGCCCGTTCCAGCGAATCAAAAATCAAAAGGTTGACCGTGCGGTATTGTTGTCAGGAACGTTAGCCGCGACCGGTACTGCCTGATCATAAACGGCAGGCGATTTGATTGGGATCACCACCTCAACGATGGTCCCGGGATTCGAGTTCCGGAGCTGCAATTCGCCGCCGAATTCCTTAACTCGTTGCCGCATGCCACCGATGCCGATGCCGATGCTGTCCGGCCGGAACTCGGCAACGCGATCGGAAATGCCCTTGCCATCATCGCGCACCGTGACGACAACCTGGCTGTCTTGTTTAAGAATGGTCACCCATCCTTTGCGCGCGCCGGAGTGCCGAAACACGTTGGTGAGGGCTTCCTGCACAATACGGAAAACAGCAGTTTCCAATTCCGGCGCGATTCGCGGAAAGCTGAAGGGCTGAACATCAAGATCTGTCTCAATCCCGCTACGTTTTGTGAATCCCTCCAGGTACCATTTCAGCGCGGCTCGCAGTCCAACCTCGTCGAGCAGAGGAGGGTGCAACAGATGAGATATGCTGCGGACTTGCTGGATTGTGCGATCAATCAGGGTACTCACGTCGGCCGCTACTTGTTTTTTCGACGAGGAGTTATCCTGTTGTAGCATTCCATCCAACATCATTTTAATTGCGACCAAATCCTGACCTAAGCCATCATGCAATTCACGCGCGATTCGCCGCCGCTCTTCGTCCTGGGTCGCAATCAAGCTACTGGAGAGCCGGCGCAACTCCGAATTCAAAACTTCCAATTGGTGCGTCTTGCGATGCAGTTCCGCAAAGACGCTGACCTTTGCACGCAGCAACTCGGGGACGACGGGAACGGAAATATAATCAACCGCTCCGCGCTGGTATCCCTTGAGGCGGTCAAGGTCCGTCAAATGCACGGCGGAGATGAAGATTATCGCTGTCTTTTGAAATCGCGGATGCTGGCGGATCATCTCGGCCAGTTCAAAACCATCGAGTTCGGGCATGCTAACGTCCATCAGGACGACTGCAATGTCCGTCTTCAGTAAGTGCTCCAGCGCTTCCCTGCCCGAATTCGCCTTAATCAGGTTCTCTCCCAATTCATTGAGTATGGCTTCATAGCTGAGCAGCTTGGCGGGCTGATCATCCACCATGAGTATGTTGGCCTTTTCCTGCATGCAGTTCACCTTCCTCCGCCTCAATGAATTCGAGCGCGTTTTAGGCGCGCGGTTGGATTTATCGATGCAGCCACATCCGCAAAGCCGAAAGGAGCTGCTCTGTATTTACCGGTTTCGCCAAATACTCCGAAGCGCCGGCTTCCAAACACTTCTCGCGGTCGCCCTTCATGGCCTTTGCGGTTAAGGCGATGATGGGCAGACGGCGCAGAGAAGAGTTTTGGCGAATCACCTGCATGGTCTCATAGCCATCCATCTCCGGCATCATGATGTCCATCAGGACAATCGCTGTGTCAGGCGTGGATTCCAGCATTGTGATTGCTTCCCGGCCGGTACCAGCAGTCAGCACCGTCATGCCGCGACGCTCCAGGACGCTGCTGAGCGCGAAAATATTCCGCACGTCGTCGTCGACTACCAGCACTTTCTTACCCACCAGAGCATCGTCTGAACTGTGGAGCCGGTCGAGCATTTTCTGCTTCTCGGCCGGAAGATCACCAACAACGCGGTGCAGGAACAGCGCAGTCTCGTCGAGCAATCGTTCGGGCGATTCGACGCCCTTGACCACAACGCTGCGAGCCAGCGTGTGCAAGCGAGCGTCTTCTTCCGGCGATAGTTCTTTGCCGGTGAAGACGACCACAGGCAATTCGCCCAGCGCCGGCCTTTCGCTGAGCCGCTCCAAAACCTCGAATCCGGACATGTCTGGGAGACGAAGGTCAAGAACCACGCAATCGAATTGCTCATCGGAGAGCATTTCGAGGGCTTCTGCGCCCGTGGCCGCAACGGAAAGGTCGATGTCGTCGTATCCGAGCAGTTCCCGAATGCTCAGTTGCTCGGCGGGGTTGTCCTCTACAATCAGAAGGCGCTTGCGCCGCGACGTCGCGTATTCCTTGATACGAGTCAAGGCCGTTTCGAGCCCCTCGGGAGTGGTTGGCTTAGTAACAAAAGCAAACGCGCCGCGTGCCAAACCATGGTGTCGATCCTCATCAAGGGTCAACATCTGGACAGGTATGTGGCGTGTGGCTGGATCCTGTTTCAAATGGTTAAGCACTGTCCAGCCCAGCATGTCTGGAAGAAAAACGTCGAGGGAAATGGCGGTGGGATGGAATTCGCGCGCGAGGGCAAGCGCCTCTGCGCCACGCATCGCCACGAGGACTTTAAAGCCCTTGTCGTGGGAGAGGTCACACAAGACGCGGGCATAGTGCGGATCGTCCTCGACAATCAGCAGTACGGCATCGTCGGGCTGGAGGTTGTCGCGATCGTCCGCAATATGCTCGACGGGAATTTCCGTCACTGTCATGCTGGACAACTTGACAGGCGAGATAGACGCTGTCGCCTTCCCTTCCAGTTGACGGGCGAGCACATTGATATTGGGCGTCGAGGGACCCACGTACGTCTGTGGTATGTACAGCGTGAATGCGCTGCCTTTCCCCGGGGTGCTGCGCAACTGGATTTCGCCTCCCAGCAGACTGGTGAGCTCGCGGCTGATTGCCAACCCGAGACCGGTTCCACCGTATTTGCGGCTGGTGCCCGCGTCTGCCTGCTGGAACGGATCGAAAATGATTCTCTGCTTCTCGACCGGAATACCGATGCCGGTATCGGAAACCTCGAAGGCCACAACCGAGGCCGCTACGCTGAGAATCGGATGCTCTTCGCTCCAACCCTTTTCCGGAACTGACACGGAAAGCCGCACAGTTCCTTGTTCGGTAAATTTGAACGCGTTAGAGAGCAAGTTCTTAAGCACTTGTTGAAGACGCTTGGAGTCTGTCACCAGGCTACGAGGCAGGTGTGAATCGGCCTGGACTTCGAAAGTGAGCCGCCGATTTTCAGCTTCGTGCTTGAACGGCCGCGCCACTGTTTCGAGCAGGCTGCTGAAGAAAACTTCTTCGGCGTCGACCGACACAGTACCCGATTCAATCTTCGACAGGTCAAGAATGTCGCTGATGAGATTTAACAAGTCGGTGCCTGCCCCGTGGATCGTACGGGCAAACTCGACCTGCTTTGGCGTCAGATTTTTATCGGGGTTGTCGCCGAGCTGCTGTCCTAGAACCAGAATGCTGTTAAGCGGCGTACGCAACTCGTGTGACATATTGGCCAAAAATTCGGACTTATATTTGGAAGTAAGCGCGAGTTCCTTGGCCTTGTCTTCCAGCGCTCGGCGTGCTTGCTCGATTTCCTGGTTCTTGCGTTCTACTTCGACGTTCTGCTCGGCAAGCTGCTGGGCTTTTTGCGCCAACTGCTCGTTGGTCTGTTGCAATTCTTTCTGTTGTGTTTGAAGTTCCGTTGCGAGTTGCTGAGATTGCTTGAGCAAACCTTCGGTCTGCATCGTGGCCTCAATACTATTGAGCACGATGCCGATGCTGGCGGTCAGTTGTTCCAGAAACGCGAGGTGCGACGCCGTGAAAACGTTCAACGAAGCCAGTTCAATTACCGCCTTGGCGCGATCTTCGAAAAGCACAGGAAGCACAATCACATTTTGCGGTACAGCCTCGAACAATCCGGACCGGATCGGTACGGTGTCTTTTGGCAAATCGGTTATCAGCATGCGACGCTTTTCTGCAGCACATTGCCCCACGAGACCCTCGCCTACTTGGAGACGCTGGCGATGGCCGCCTTCGCCAGCGTCGGCAAAGGCCGACAGTAACACCATGCCTTCCGACTCTTCTGTCCCTACTTGATAGATCACGCCCTGCTGGGCGTTGACCAATGGAGCTAACTCAGACAACAGCATGCGTCCCACAGTGGTGAGATCTCGCTGACCCTGCAACATGCTGGTGAAGCGCGCAAGGTTTGTCTTGAGCCAGTCTTGTTCGGTGTTGCGGTCGGTAGTCAACCGGAGGTTGTCGATCATGGTGTTGATGTTGTCTTTCAGCTCCGCGACCTCGCCGCTGGCCTCCACCTGAATCGAACGGGTCAGGTCGCCCTTGGTCACGGCCGTTGCGACTTCGGCGATAGCTCGAACCTGGTTCGTCAAATTGTCGGCGAGCAGGTTGACGTTTCCTGTGAGGTCCTTCCAAGTGCCGGCGGCGCCGGGCACGTTGGCCTGGCCGCCGAGGCGGCCTTCCACACCTACTTCGCGGGCCACGGTCGTGACTTGATCCGCGAACGTGGCGAGCGTACCCGTCATATTGTTAATCGTTTCGGCCAGCGCCGCGACTTCGCCCTTGGCGTTAACCGTTAGTTTCTGCGTAAGCTCGCCGTTTGCTACGGCGGTCACCACCTTGACGATTCCGCGGACCTGCTCCGTAAGGTTCGCGGCCATGACGTTCACGTTGTCCGTGAGGTCTTTCCACGTGCCCGCGACACCCGGCACTTGCGCCTGTCCGCCGAGTTTGCCGTCAGTGCCCACTTCGCGCGCCACGCGCGTGACTTCCGCGGCAAAGGCGTTGAGCTGGTCCACCATGGTGTTGATGGTGTTCTTGAGTTCGAGGATTTCGCCCTTCACGTCCACGGTGATCTTGCGTGACAGGTCGCCGCGCGCCACGGCGGTCGTTACTTCGGCGATGTTACGCACCTGGCCAGTCAGGTTTCCGGCCATGGCGTTGACCGAGTCGGTCAAGTCCTTCCATGTGCCTGCAACGCCCGGGACGTTGGCCTGACCGCCCAGTCGGCCTTCGCTGCCGACTTCGCGCGCCACGCGGGTGACTTCGGCCGCGAACGATCGCAACTGCTCGACCATCGTGTTGAGCGTTTCCTTCAACCGCAAAATTTCGCCGCGCACGTCCACTGTGATTTTCTTGGAGAGGTCTCCATTGGCGATGGCGGTGGCGACTTCAGCGATGTTGCGGACTTGGCCGGTCAAGTTGCTGGCCATGAAGTTGACGTTGTCGGTCAAGTCTTTCCATGTGCCCGCTACTCCGGGCACGTTGGCCTGACCGCCCAGCTTGCCTTCGGTGCCGACTTCGCGGGCCACGCGGGTCACTTCTCCGGCGAAGGCGTTGAGCTGGTCGACCATGGTATTGATCGTATCTTTGAGTTCAAGAATTTCGCCCTTCACGTCCACGGTGATTTTGCGCGACAAATCGCCACGCGCGACGGCGGTTGTTACTTCGGCGATGTTACGCACCTGGCCTGTCAGGTTGCCGGCCATTGAATTGACCGAGTCGGTGAGGTCCTTCCAAGTACCCGCAACGCCCGGGACGTTGGCCTGACCGCCCAGCCGGCCTTCGGTCCCGACTTCGCGAGCCACGCGCGTCACCTCACCGGCGAAAGCGTTGAGTTGGTCCACCGTTGTGTTAATGGTTTCTTTCAGGAGGAGAATTTCGCCGCTGACGTTCACGGTGATTTTCTTGGAGAGGTCGCCGCTGGCAATTGCCGTGGATACCTCGGCGATGTTGCGCACCTGGCCTGTCAAGTTGCTGGCCATCGAGTTGACCGAGTCGGTGAGGTCCTTCCACGTACCAGCCACACCCGGGACTTGAGCTTGTCCGCCGAGCTTGCCGTCGGTGCCGACTTCGCGGGCGACGCGGGTCACTTCAGACGCGAAAGACCGCAACTGATCGACCATGGTGTTGATGGTGTCTTTGAGTTCGAGAATTTCGCCCTTCACGTCCACCGTGATTTTGCGCGACAAGTCGCCGCGGGCCACGGCTGTAGCCACCTCAGCGATATTGCGGACTTGTCCGGTGAGATTGCTCGCCATGAAGTTGACGTTGTCGGTTAAGTCTTTCCACGTCCCGGCGACTCCGGGCACCTGCGCCTGGCCACCGAGTTTGCCTTCGGTGCCGACTTCGCGCGCCACGCGGGTCACTTCGCCGGCGAAGGCGTTGAGCTGGTCGACCATGGTGTTGATGGTGTCTTTGAGTTCGAGAATTTCGCCCTTCACGTCCACGGTGATTTTGCGCGACAAGTCACCGCGTGCGACGGCAGTCGTGACTTCGGCGATGTTGCGTACTTGGCCAGTCAAGTTTCCGGCCATCGAGTTAACCGAGTCGGTGAGGTCCTTCCACGTACCAGCCACGCCGGGCACTTGAGCTTGGCCGCCGAGTTTGCCTTCGCTACCCACTTCGCGAGCCACGCGGGTTACCTCGCCCGCGAAGCGGTTCAGTTGGTCCACCATGGTGTTGAGCGTTTCTTTGAGCTGCAAGATCTCGCCGCGCACATCGACCGTGATTTTGCGCGACAGGTCGCCTGTGGCGATGGCCGTGGCCACTTCAGCGATGTTGCGGACTTGGCCGGTCAAGTTGCTGGCCATGAAGTTCACGTTGTCGGTTAAGTCTTTCCACGTGCCGCCGACGCCGGGCACTTGGGCCTGACCGCCGAGTTTGCCTTCGGTACCGACTTCGCGGGCCACGCGGGTCACTTCGCCGGCGAAGGCGTTGAGCTGATCGACCATGGTGTTGATGGTGTCTTTGAGTTCGAGAATTTCGCCTTTCACGTCCACGGTGATTTTGCGCGACAGGTCGCCGCGCGCCACGGCGGTTGTTACTTCGGCAATGTTACGCACCTGCGCCGTGAGGTTTCCCGCCATTGCGTTTACTGAGTCGGTCAAGTCCTTCCACGTGCCGGCGACGCCCGGCACCACGGCTTGTCCGCCGAGCTTACCGTCGGTACCAACCTCGCGAGCCACGCGCGTCACTTCCGAGGCGAAGGAGCGCAACTGGTCAACCATGGTGTTGATGGCTTCTTTGAGCTGGAGGATTTCGCCGCGCACGTCGACCGTGATCTTGCGTGAAAGATCTCCGCTGGCAACAGCCGTGGCGACTTCCGCGATGTTACGCACCTGGCCCGTTAAGTTGCTGGCCATTGAATTGACCGAGTCGGTAAGGTCTTTCCAAGTGCCCGCGACACCGGGAACTTGCGCCTGTCCGCCCAGTTTGCCGTCCGTGCCGACCTCGCGCGCGACGCGTGTCACTTCCGCGGTGAAAACTCCAAGCTGCTGAATCATGGTGTTAACGATATTTGCCGAACGAAGGAACTCGCCTTCCAGCGGCCGGCCGTCTACGTCCAACCTCACAGTCTGTGTCAGGTTTCCTTGCGCGACGGCCGCAATGGCGCGAGTCACTTCCGTCGTTGGACGGAGCAAGTCCTCAACGAGCATGTTTACAGAAACCCCCATCTCACCCCAGGCGCCTCTCGAATGACTGAATCGCGTCCGTTCTCGCGTCCGGCCTTCCTTGCCAACCACTTGTCCGACGCGTTTTAGTTCGTGCGCCATCTGCTGATTAGCTGCGGCAATCTCGTTAAACGTGTCGGCAATTTTTCCTTCCACGCCCGTCCAGGCGCCGGGGAGACGCACGGAAAAGTCACCGTCGCGCATTGTTTGCAGGCTTGCCAGTATGACGCTGAGATCAGCGATGCCCGGTGTGCCCTTGCCTCGCCCATTGCTTTCCAATGCTGCCTGCGATTCCCCGCCGGTACTGGGGATTGCAGGGTTGTGGTCGCTTTTTTTCATGCCCGTCTCCAAACTGCTTCTGCCTCGTTTTCGCGTGGAGTAATCATAAAAAATGAAGGATCCTGCTCCATTGACACGCGCACTTGCCTTCTCAATCCCGACTGTTTCACTGACAATTTCGAGGGCTATATCTGGCCCATTTTCAGACAAGGGAGTCTAAATTCGTACCATGAAAGCCATACAGAGGGGCATACAGTGATTCCTGTATAAAACAGCTCAGTCATGAATTTCAGGTCTAGGCATGCCCTCCTTTTGTGATGTATCCTTGCGGAATATGGTTTGGCACAGGGTTCGATTCATCTCATGGTAGCCGTGCGGATTCTAATTGCTGACGACCATGAATTCGTCAGGCGGGGAGTTCGTGCTCTTTTGGAGTCTCGCGACGGATTTGAAGTGTGTTTCGAGGCGGCAAATGGCCAGGAAGCCGTTGAGAAGGCCCGGGAACTGAAGCCTGACCTTATCATTTTAGATATCACTATGCCGATCTTGAGTGGCTTTGATGCCGCTCGAAAGATCAAGGAATTCTCCCCGGAAACTCCCATTGTTATTCTCAGCATGCATCGCGACAAAGAATATATGGAAGAAGCGCAGAAGATAGGCATACAAGGCTACGTACGCAAATCGCAAGCCGCGTTGACCTTGGTGACTGCAGTGGACGCCGTCCTTCAAGACCAGACCTTCTTTCCTGCCGAGTTGTAAGACGGCTTCTCCGCATCCGATTCAGCCTCCAGACGCTGCAGTAAGAAGAACGATCATCGCGTCTCCTACCGAGGAAAGCTACAAATGGCGCAACGGCTCCTCGACCGTATCGGCGGCAGTTCTCTTTGCGTCCCGCTCCAGTGATTTGGTTACCAGTTCCTTCGAGCCGAGACCCACGGCGAGGGCCAGAGCGAAAACAATTCCGCCGAAGAGAATGCCGAAAGCAAGCTCCACGATGCCAACGGCAATTCTGAGATGTACCAGCGCCATTGCGATCGTTAAAACCATTACGAGCCACCGGGTGCCCACGCTGAGCAGACGCGCATATCCCAGGTTCAGATTGACGGCTCCGATCAAGACGCTCCTGGACACGTAGCGGGCAACGAGCGCTCCAACTGCCAGAACGACGATGGCGCCCACCACGTTCGGCACATAAGCGACGATGCTTCGCACCAACGAAGAGGTCATATCAGAATTGAAAGCCGCAATGCCGATCAGGAATCCGGCCACGACAATCGCGCAGGCTATCGTTCCGGACACTAGAAGCGTGGGACTGTTTTGAGGCGACCACTCCGCCAGAGAGGAAAGGCCCCAACGAGACACCCGTTCATCGAATCGCATGCTCGAGAGCAATCGCCGCACGACCATTCCTACAATCCAAGCCAAGAGAAACGAAATCAGAAGCGCCACCAAGAGGGCGATGAATCCCGGTACCAGAGTGGCCAACCTCGTAACGAATCTGGTCGTCGACTGATACAACGCTTGCTTGACTTGTTCCCACATGAATCCCTCCTTTGCAGACCTACGGATTGAAGCGATCTGGCCAGCGCCATCGCGACACCAGGTATGGCTTCCCCAGCTCGTAGGCGAGCGAGAGCCGCTCGAGCCGGTGTTCGGTCGCATTTTCCTCGGCGGTTTCTAATTCACGCGCATAGGAAGCAACCCATCCCAGATACAGAGGTGTCAGCGACCGCAGAAGATGATCGCGGTTAATCGTCCGCAGACGATGAGCCAGCGCAAAATCGTAGATGATGCGCACCCAGAGTTCGTCCGGGATATGGAACTGCCCGATTGGCAGACGCGCCAGTTTTCTGAGTTCCAATAAGCTAGCAGGAGGCAGGACTAGTCCCCATATTTCCTGCAAGTCGCGAATGCCCAGTTGGAACGAATTCACCAACCGGTCGATCTCCACAGTTTCCGTCATATGAGGCGCTGGCGTTGCCTCGTTCAGTGTCTTCACCGGACTCGAGGTTCGCGTTCTTTGCCAACAGGCTGCATTTTTCTCCATGGCGAGAAAAATGGGCCCAAGGATCTCGCTAAGCAGGGAACTCACAGTCGTCCAGTCGCTCGGAGGATAGCTGCGCGATCCCAGATATGCTTGAGACGCTTGGAGGTTGCCGCACAGAACCAGTGGAACAAGCGATGCGAGCAGATGCATCCCAGTCCCGCCCGTTTTGCCATTCTGATTTCCGTCGAGGAGTTTCTGGAAGAGCCTTTGAGAAATTCCCAAGTCTGGCCCCATCGGATTTTGAATCCGCAAACCGTAAAGACTTCGCGTGAGCGGGGAGATGATGCTGCTATTCAGCAGCCCCTCAAATTTCCGGCGCGCATAGCTCGGCGCGACAAAATCACAACTCGCTTCGAGTAGGGGCTCCGTAAGCCGGCA
The DNA here is from genome assembly GCA_035295305.1 of Candidatus Acidiferrales bacterium. Taxonomy (GTDB): domain Bacteria; phylum Acidobacteriota; class Terriglobia; order Acidiferrales; family UBA7541; genus DAHUXN01. Next base: position 20,246 of record DATGJE010000302.1, read on the forward strand.
GACCCACTTCGACGGTGCATGTTCCAGTTTGGAGGCAATGACGCAGCATCCACGAACTCCGAGTCTCGCGCCAACCGTGAGAGTGGATTGGTAAGCAGCCAGCACGCTCCCCAGAGGCGTCGTCGGTGAGCTTTGCGGATGCAAAACCCAAGGGATTAGAGACAATGACGAATCTTGCGCGGGTGCAACGGAATCTGCCGACGTGGAACCGGAAGCAAGACGGTTTTGCAGCACCACGATCCGCGGATTTCCCGGGAACGTTCGAAGAGCATCACATATCTGGGCAACGCCTTCCTGGCTCAGGTCGGCGATAATACCGACCACAAGGTCAGCGCTGTCGATTTGTCCGATTTCTTGCACCGCTTGTTGCGGAACGGAGTCCACTTCCAAGGTTCGAACCTCAAGCTTCCGATTTTTTCACCACACCGAGTCTCGCCAATTAAATTGGCGCGTCCCGGCAAGTTTCCACGTTCCGAAGGAACTTACAACGACATCGACAGAATCCCCATTAAGGGGATTCGCAGCCACTCGGGACGGCTGTTCAACTCATAGCGCACCTCATAAAGCGCCTTTTCAACCAGAAACGTGTCCAGAAGCATGCGGAATTCCTCCGCGCTGGCAGGCACGAAATCCACGTTCCCAAGTGTTTGCCGATAAGCCCGCACGAATTCAGCGGAAACCGAGCGCTCCCAAAGCCGCGCCCAGGGCTGGAGAGTTTCAAAATCGCCGGGATGTCTCGCAATGTAAGCCAGCAGGCTGGCGTATGCTGCGTAGCTGAAGGAACGCACCATGCCAGCGACGTCCTTCAAGGGGCTTTGTTTGGATCGCCGGTACGCCAACGAGCGCGCCGGTTCCCCTTCGAAATCCAGAATTACGAAATCTGTTTTCACCCGCAGTACTTGCCCCAGATGATAGTCGCCGTGAATTCGAATGCGCTGCGTTCGAAGGTTGGAGCTGCCCAATGTTTCCAGACGTTGCAGGATCCGGCGACGCCGAGTGAGTACGGCGCCAGCGATCTCGATTACTTCATCGGACAAGGATGGCACGCGATCTTTGAGAATTTCAAAAACAGTCGATGCATGTTGACGAATGTCGGCCGTCAACGCCTTCAAGTCGGCGGCGCTCAGAGGCTCGGGCAAAAATGCTGGATCGTCAGTCGGCGATGCCAGCGCCAAATGGAGTTCGGCGGTGCACCGCCCCAGGGCGGCCGCCGCATCCAGATAAATGCCTACGTGGTCTCGGGCCAGTTGAGACCGTGGACGTTCAGCAAGTTCCACAATGTCGCCCAGTTCGCCGCTCAAGTTTTCGGGAATGTCGAGCGGAGCACAGGTTTCGTAATAGCGGTCAAGCTCTTCGGTGGTCCACTTCCAGCCGTCGCCTTCGTTTGCAACCAGGCCCTGCAGAACTCCCAGTGTGGAAGTGTTGCCGTTCTCCGTCGGTGTGTACTCGATCAAGCCGGCAAAAGGGGGGACTCGATCGAAGCCGACCTTTTCGGTTAGGTATCTTCCGATCTCACACTCGGGATTCACACCAGCTTCTTGGCGACGGAACAACTTCAAAATGAACCGGTCTCCAAAAAAGATCGAAGTATTACTCTGTTCAGCAGAGCCGCGTCGCACCTGTAAGGGAGCTTCCACACATCCCAAGACATCATGAAATTTCTTTCCCCGTACCCCTCGTATACCGCCGTGGCGAGCAGGAATCTCTTCTTCGTTTTCGATCAACGCAAGCAGCGCGGCGCATGTTTCGTCGTCTGACACGGCATCGTGAAGCAAACCAGAATTTTCCTGCACGACGACCGGCGCGATCACGGCGTTCGGAGCCGCGCGGCGCAGTTTCTCTGCGCGCTCGTCCAGGGTCACCCCAAATGTGAGCAGATAAGTGTCGGGTGCTCCGCCGTTATACTGCACTTCCAGCAGAACCAGTGCTGATTTCGACGTCTGCAAGATGGCCCAGTCTAGAACTCGCGTTGTTTTGATCTGGCGGGACTTTGCCGCGAACCAACGTTGCGCCGGCAGATACTCCACTAGATATGAGGTCTCGAGGCGGCGTCTCACCACGCCTTCAAGGATAGTCTCCCAGTTATTCGCGAAGGGCAGCGGCGGATTTTCCGTGATGCCCGCGCCGGCAGTGCTGGCTTCTGGCTTGGGATGTAACTCCAGCCACAGGAAACCGTACGGAGCCAACGTAAGTCGGTAGGGCTGCTGCTCCACGACCGGGAATTCCACATATCCCAGCATCTCAATCGGGAGCATTCCCTCCAATTTCGATAGATCCAGATCCACAGGCTGAGCAAAGCGGGAAAGATTCGCCACGCACAGGATTTGCTCATCTCCATCTCTTCGCAGATAGGCCAGCACCTTGCGATTCGCCGGCTCGAGAAATTCAATGCTGCCGCGCCCGAAAACGCGAAAGAGCTTTCGCAAAGCAATCATGTTGCGCATCCAGTTCAAGAGCGACGATGGATCGCTTTGCTGAGCTTCCACGTTGATCGCTTCGTAGCCCCACAGCGGGTCCATGATCACGGGACTGTAAAGTCGCGCCGGAGTGGCGTTGGAGAATCCGGCGTTTCTGTCGCCATTCCATTGCATCGGCGTTCTCACTCCGTTGCGGTCGCCAAGATATATGTTGTCGCCCATCCCGATTTCGTCGCCATAGTAGAGAATCGGGGAGCCCGGAAACGAGAAGAGCAGGCTAATCAAAAGTTCGATTCGCCTTCGGTTGTTGTCGACAAGAGGAGCCAGGCGTCGGCGGATACCGAGATTGATGCGCATTCTCGGGTCGGCGCTATATGCTAGGTACATATAGTCACGCTCATCGTCCGTCACCATTTCCAGCGTCAATTCGTCATGATTTCGCAGAAACAGGGCCCACTGGCAGTTCTCCGGAATACTGGGAGTTTCCGCGACAATGTCGGTAATGGGCAACCGGTCTTCCTGGCGCAGCGCCATATAAATGCGCGGCATCAGCGGAAAATGGAAGGCCATATGGCATTCGTCTCCGTCGCCGAAATATGGGCGTACGTCGGTCGGCCACTGGTTGGCTTCGGCAAGAAGCATACGGCCGGAGTAATTGGCATCGATCTCCTGCCGAAGCCTCTTGATGACAGCGTGCGTCTCCGGGAGGTTTTCGCAACTCGTTCCTTCGCGCTCGACCAAATAAGGGATCGCGTCCACCCGCAACGCGTCCACTCCCATATCCAGCCAGTACCGCATCACCTTCATGACTTCTTCGACCACTCTTGGGTTGTCGTAGTTCAAGTCGGGCTGGTGCGAGAAGAACCGGTGCCAGTAATAGGCTTTCGCGAGCGGATCCCAAGTCCAATTGGACTTTTCTGTGTCGGTGAAGATAATCCGGACGCCGCGGTATTTTTGGTCCGTATCACTCCAAACGTAAAAGTCGCGTTCCGGCGAACCGGCGGGAGCTTGGCGGGCGGCTTGGAACCAAGGATGCTCTTCCGAGGTGTGATTGATCACCAGTTCGATTACAACTTGAAGGTTTCGATCGTGAGCGGCGTTCAGAAAGGTTTGGAAGTCTTCGATCGTGCCATACATGGGATGAACGCCGAGATAGTCGGAGATGTCGTAGCCGTCGTCCTTGAGCGGCGAAGGGAAAAAGGGCAACAACCACAGACAGGTGACGCCGAGGTCCTGAAGATAATCCAGTTTCTGGATCAAGCCCGGAAAATCCCCAATACCGTCGCCATTGCTGTCCTTGAATGCGCGCACGTGCAGCTCGTAAAGGATCGCGTCCTTATACCAAAGCGGATCCGCTGCACTGCCGCGCCGTTTCGCCATAAAGCCCTTTCCTAGCGTTTCAAGGAATATAGTCAAGTAGATTGAATTCGCTCAGAACCGATTGCACCGGCCCTCCTTTTTCCATTTTCACACCGTCCGGTCAGTACCAAGGGAACTACGGTTAGAGGTAGTGATCAAAATCCCGCTTCGTATGAATCCTTTGACCGCACGCGCAGGACATGCGCCGGCAGACTTCCTGGTGTCAATTCCACGTAATTCCGTGGTCCTTGCCACAGAAATCGCCCATCGCTGAGAAGATCATGAACTTGGAATGCGTGATCCGCTTCGAGTCCCAGCGAACTCAAGTCCAAATTCACCCAGCCGGACTGTTTGTGAAAGGAATCGAGATTCACAACGACGACAATTACATTGGAGAGATCATCGGTCGACTTGCTAAAGCACAGCAGGAGTGGATTGTCCGTTTCGTGAAATCGAAGCCTGTGGTCGCTTTGCAATGCCGGATTGCCTTTGCGGATTCTATTCACCCGGGCGATCAAGTCCGTAAGGCTTCCCTCCGCATTCAGGTCCCAGTGCTTGATTTCGTATTTCTCCGAATAGAGGAACTCCTCGCTGCCGGGCTCCAGGGCGGCGTTTTCGCACAACTCGAAAGCGGGTCCATAGATTCCATAGTTGGCTCCCAACATGCCCGCCAACACCAGGCGAATCATAAACGCGGAGCGACCTCCGACTTGAAGGACTTGCGGAAGAATATCGGGCGTGGCTGGCCAGAGGTTGGCGCGAAAGTATTCCCGGACATCC
>DATGJE010000303.1:0-10819 GCA_035295305.1 Candidatus Acidiferrales bacterium
CGTGTCGCCCGGCTCCGCGCCGTCAATGTAAAACGGGCCCGTCAGAGGATTGTCGCCCTTCGCCATCGCCAGCGTGTCGCCGGGATGTTGGATCGCGTCGCCAAAGCAATCAAGCGTGTTCGCCTCGATGATGTCGCCCGAGTGGACGTGTGCCACCGCCGGCGCCACGCAGTAGTCATATTTCACGTTGTCATTCGTAGCGTGGTACCTCACCACATGCGCCGAGTTGGTCGCCACTTGCGCGCCTGCTCGTGCCGCACAAATCGTCATCGCGATCGCCGCCAGCAGAATCGCGCCGCCCCGTTTCGCCATTCCCATGCCGAATCCTCCCATCGCGCGCGCACAGCAAGTGTCTGCGAAACGCCGATTCTAGGCTACCTGTGGAAACCAGAGAAGCCCGGATTTTATGAAGTTGGGATTTACAGCAGAATCAGACAATTTCGAGCATGCGGTCGATCGCTCGGCGCGCGCGGCGAGCGGTTTCCTCGGGAACGCAAATCTGCGGCTCCAGGATTTCGAGCGAGCGCAGAATCCGATCCAGCGTAATGGTCTTCATGAATTCGCAGACCGCCTCGGGATTGACGGGACGAAACACTTTTTCCGGAGCCATCTTCCGCAGCCGGTGCAGCATCCCCACTTCGGTGCCCACGGCAAAATCGTCCGCCTTCGATTCGCCGATGTGGCGCATCATGCCTTCGGTCGAAAGAAAAAACGTGCGCGAACGCGGCAGCGTGCCGTCCGCAACGCGCGCCATGCACGAAGCAACGCAGCCGCACTCCGGATGAATCAGCAACTCGATGTCCGGATATTCATCCATGATGTTCAGCGCTTGCTCCGGCCGTATCGCGCGATGCACGTGGCAGGAGCCGGGATACGCGATATTGGGGCGTCCTGTCTCGCGCGCCACGAACGCCGCCAAAAACTTGTCGGGAACAAACAAGATCGGACGTTCCGGCGGGATCGCGCGCACGATTTTCGCTGCGTTCGCCGACGTGCAGCAATAATCGCTCTCCGCTTTCACTTCGGCCGACGTGTTGACGTACGCCACCACCACTGCATCCGGATAGCGCGCTTTCCAGGCGCGAAGCTCGTCGGCGGTGATCGTCGCCGCCAGCGAACAGCCCGCGCGCAAATCCGGCAGCAGCACGATTTTCTGCGGGCACAAAATCGCCGCTGTCTCCGCCATGAAGTGCACACCACAAAAGACAATCACGTCCGCGGGTGTCGCCGCGGCCTGTTGCGAAAGCCCCAGCGAGTCCCCGACGAAATCAGCGATTTCCTGCACTTCATCGCGCTGGTAGTTGTGCGCCAAAATCACCGCATTGCGTTCTTCCTTCAGCCGCGTGATGCGCTCCTGCTTCAGGCGAATTTCCTCCGGCGAGTCTTCGATCAACTCGACAGGCGGCACGGAATAGCGCGCCTCAAACGGAATGGGATTTGCAGCTTCGCTCACGCCTGAATCACCTCGCCTCGAGAATAATCTTTGCGCTCAAATCGAGCGCGCGCACGGAATGCGTCAGCGCGCCCATGGAAATCGCGTCCATGCCGGCCGCGGCATAGGCGGCCACCGACTCCTCGGACACATTGCCGCTCGCTTCAACGAGCACCGCGTCATGCAGACCCGCGTCGCGGAGCGATTGCACCGCGCGTCCCGCATCGGCCGCGGAAAAATTGTCAAGCATCAGAATGCACGGACAGGCCTCGCTCGACGTCTGCAACTCGCCAAGCACGCGCGCAACGCTGAGCGCCTCTTCCATGCTCGTCACCTCAACTTCGAAAAACGCCGCCGACTTCCTTCGCTCCCATGCACGCCGGAGCGCCGCATTCGCTACCTCATTGGATGCCAGCCGCAGGTGATTCGTTTTGACCAGAATCGCATCTCCCAGGTTCAGCCGGTGCGTCCCGCCTTTGCCGCAGTGAATCGCGCGCTTGTCGAGCAAACCCCACGCCGTCTTGCGCGTGCCAACCACATGCGCCGTCGCCGACGCTTGCCGGACGGCCGTAACCAGTTTCTTCGTCGCCGTGGCGATGCCGCTCATCCGCTGCATCAAATTCACAACAGTGCGTTCCAGAGTTAGCAAAATCCGCGCGTCGCCTGTAATGCGCAAGATCACATCACCCGCCGCAACATCGCCGCCATCATCGATTATCGCGGTCGCCTTTTGCCGCGACCGCTCGTAAATCCACGCCGCTTCGGCAACTCCCGCAACCACACCGGCTTCCTTGACGCGAATTTCCACAGTGCAAGGACGCGCGCCGATTTCCATCGCCTCGATGGTTAAATCCGCAGGCTCCGTATCTTCGCGCAGCAGCTCATCAATCAGCGTGCGCACAGCGCGGAGATACAGCGGATTCTCGAGCGTCAAATCGCTTCCGCGGTAGAAAGCTGTGCGCACGCGCTCTTCGCGCGCCATGCGATGCAGCCCGCCGGCGATTTCAGCCCTTGTGTTCATACGATTTCAATTTTCCAACTGTCGCCAATCACGTCGCCACTCGTCTTCACCATGTGCGCGTAGCGAAGTCCGTCGCGTAAATTGGAAAACTCCATCTTCCCGTGTCTTAAGCGTGGAAGTCAATCACTGCAATAGTATAATTTTGAACTGTACCGGTTCGCGCGCGTAATATTCCGGCCTTCAGGCAACTCGCCGGCCCGTTTTCAGCTATCATGTTTGGAAGGCCATCGACGCGCTCGGCGTACCCCAACAGGTCATCGGCCACGGACAGAAAGCAAAATGAAGCACCTCTCACGAAACTCAGTAATTGGAATGTCACTCTTTTTTGCGATGGCGCTGAATCTGCCGGCGCAAACGCCTCAGCAGAATCCCCCGACGCTGAAGCGCCGCACGCCGGTGCAAACGACCCAAAAAGATGTGCCCGGAGGCGACAGCGACCTCGCATTCTTGCAGGACTCCCCGCCGATTGTTCCGCCCCCTCTGCAACTCGTCGTCGACACCGGAGTTCCCCTGCGCGTGATACTGAAGAAATCCGTGCCGGTGAAAAAAATCGGCCAGCCAATTCAAGCGTTCACCACCGAACCGATTTATTCTTTCGACCGCGTCGTGATCCCGAAAGACACCGAAGTCGACGGCCACATCACCGAACTGCTCCCGCCTTCCAAGATAAAGCGTACTGCAGCCTATTTGAATGCCGATTTTTCCCCGCATCGCGCCCTGCAAGTCGAATTTGATACGTTAATTCTAAAAGACGGCACGCGCATGCCGCTACGCACCAAGGTAGTCCCCGACGTCGGCCCGGTTATACGCCTCGAGACGAATCCGCAGAAGAACGGAGCCGTTCACCGCGCTCGCGGCCTGCTCAGCCAGCAATGGCACCTTGCCATCGAGCAAATAAAACCCTCCGCCGTGTGGCAGCACGCAAAACAATTCGCCTGGGACGAATGGCCGTATCACAAACAGAAAATCGCGGCCGGAACCGTGTTCGACGCCGAGCTAGAGCAGCCCCTCGAATTCGGTTCGGTCGCGATAGCAGCGGAAGAAATGGGCGCGATGGGGCAACTCCCGGCAGTGAATAATGAAGCATACGCGCGCCTCGCCACTCCTTTGAGCTCGGCCACCGCGCATCTGGGCACTCCCGTCAGCGCCATCCTCACGCGTCCCGTTTTCTCTCCGGACAAAAAACTTTTGCTGCCCGTGGGCACCGAGCTTCAAGGAATGGTGGTGCACGCGCAGCCAGCGCGACGGATGCATCGCAACGGCCAGCTTCACTTCACACTTCAGCGCATTCAATTGCCGCTGAGCACGCCGCAGCCAGTGGAAATGGCTCTCGAAGGAATTGAAGTTGCGAAATCGTCGCACATCAAGCTCGATTCGGAGGGCGACACAAGCGTCGCCGGCGATAAGGAATCGCGCGTGCTGCGTACTGCTCTATCCGTAGCTATTGCGACTTCGACGATGCGCACCGATCAAGATCGCGGCACCGTCGACCAGGGTGGCGATCCGGGAAAGACGAGTGTCGCCGGCGGCTCCGGCTACAAACTCATCGGCTTCGCGCTCGGCATCGGACTGCAGTCGCGCGCGTTTGGGCAAGTGATGGGATTCGTGGGCGCGGGCGAATCGGTCTATTTCCACTTCATCACTCGCGGCAATAATCTGGTCTTGCCGAAGGACACACCCATCGAAGTCAGCTTCGGCCAACACCGTCGCCCCGCAGGCTCATAGTCTCGATTCACCCGTAACGAAAAGCGTTTTCTTCGCATCTTACGTGCGGCGGAAATATCTACTGTTTGATTCGTCGTGAACACATTGCTTTTCGAGGAAAATCCCTGTGGACTATGCCAGTTTGAGAAGCAAAACACGCATCCTCGCCGTCGCCGCAATTATCGCGCTCTCTGGCACTGGCGTTAGCATGCTCGCCGGATGCAGCAGCTCACATTCCAATGAGTCCGGCGCGGCGTCGCAGCCCACCGATGCAGCCGCGTCAACTGAGTCAGCAGGCGTCGCAGCCGAGCCGGACAGCCCTGCCAACGTTCTCACCTACCATAACGACAATGCGCGCACGGGCCTCTTCGCCAACGAAACAATTCTGACGCCTCGCAACGTCAACTCCCGCGACTTCGGGAAAATTGCCTTCTTGTCCGTGCAGGGCCTGGTGGATGCGGAACCGCTCTACGTCTCGCCACTCACGGTCGCGCGCGCGAAGCGCAATGTTGTTTTCGTCGCCACGGAACACGACCTCGTCTACGCCTTCGATGCGGATACTTCCGCGCAACTCTGGCAAGTCTCCCTGCTCGGGCCCGACGAATCGACTAGCGACGATCGCGGTTGCGGCCAGGTGAAACCGGAAATCGGAATCACTTCAACGCCAGTGATCGATTTGCAAGCGGGGCCTCATGGCACAATTTACGTCGTCGCCATGTCGAAAGACAGCTCCGGAAAATATTTTCAGCGCCTGCACGCCCTCGATATCACCACTGGGGCGGAACTTAATGATAGCCCGCAGACCATTGAGGCCACCTATCCCGGCTCGGCCATCCCCAACTCAAACGGCCAAGTCGATTTCGATCCCAAGCAATACAAAGAGCGCGCAGGCCTGCTGCTGCTCAATGGCGTTGTCTACACCAGTTGGGCCTCGCATTGCGATTTCGATCCCTACACGGGCTGGATCATCGGTTACGACGCGCGCACTCTAAAGCAAACGAGCGTCCTCAACATCATGCCTAATGGCAGCGAAGGCGCGATCTGGATGTCCGGCGCGGGCCTTGCCGCTGATTCTTCGGGCAATATCTATTTTCTTGCGGGCAACGGCACATTCGACACTGCTCTCAATTCTCAGGGGTTCCCAGAAAAGGGAGATTACGGCAACGCGTTTATGAAACTTTCAACCGCCGGCCAGAAACTTGCGGTGAGCGATTACTTCATGATGCATGACACGGTGGAAGAATCGAGGAAGGATCTGGATCTCGGCTCTGGCGGCGCGATGGTCTTGCCGGATCTTCAGGACAATTCAGGAAAGGCGCACGACCTCGCCGTCGGCGCGGGCAAGGACGACATAATTTACGTCGTGAATCGCGATTCGATGGGCAAATTCAATCCAAGCAACGACAGCGCCATCTATCAGGCGGTTCCGCGCACTGGAAACGACGATTCCGAGGGACTCGGCGGAACGGGCGGCGTCTTCGCGGCGCCCGCTTATTTCAATCACACGCTTTATTATGGCGCGGTAGACGATTCGCTGCGGGCGTTCAAGATTGCCAACGCGCGCGTCGTCAGCCCCGCTGCGTCGAAGACCGCCGTCAGCTTCGGCTATCCCGGCACCACGCCTAGCATTTCCGCCAACGGCACAAAGGACGCCATCGTATGGGCCGTCGAGAACAATACCCCCGCCGTGCTGCGCGCGTATGAAGCCAATGATTTAGCCAAGGAACTTTACGACAGCAATCAGCAGCGCAGGCGCGACGAAATCACCGGCAACAAATTCATCACGCCGATGATTGCGGGAGGGAAAGTTTTTGTGGGAACTCCAACGGGCGTCGCGGTTTTCGGTTTATTGTCGAAACCTGCTGTTCAACAACCTCCGCGCCGGAAATAATCCGTATCACACGCGGCGAAGAAGCGTCGCGCCCGAGCGCCACAGCTTCATCATTTTCGCCGTGCGCCTCGGCATCAGCTTCGCCCACAACCGGATCATCCAGTCGCCCGGCATGGGCCGGTTGAACTCGCGCGAAGCCTGAAAAAATCCGCGAAACTCGATCGCTTCCCAGCCAAACGGGCGGAAAAATTCTTCGCCGACTTCCGGAGCAAACTGAATCGGCGCGCCCGCGGCGCGTAATTCCTTGCCCCATTGCTTTTCCATCATTTGTTTTACTTTCGGCGAAGCAATGTCCGTAAGCCAGTATTGAAAATGCCGGCACGTGTGCAAATCGCCCGCAAGTTTCCCCACGTGTTCCTCGGAAAGATATGCGAGCAGGCCTTCCGTGATCACCAAAGCGCGCCTCGCGCTCGCATCCAGTCGCGCGAACAGTTCACGCCGTGCGGCGTCATCGGCCAAGTCCAGCGTCATGCGCTCCAACTGGCAGTGCGGAGTCTCAGTCGCCATCATTTCCGTCTTGTACGCAATCATCTCGGGTAGGTCCACTTCCACCCATTGCAAGGCGGAGGGCAACGCCAGCCGGTACGGCCGCGTGTCGAGGCCTGCGGCCAGATTCACCACTAGATCGATTTCCTCGCCCGCGATGGTGCGCAGCAGCATGTCGTCCAGCAAGGCCGTGCGGACAATCATCGCCCACGCCTGGCGCTTGCCTCCGCGCAACGTGTTTACGATTTCCTCGCCGCGCGCTCCCGCAAGCTTGCGCGCGTACGGATCGCGAAATATCGCGTCCTTGCGCTCCGTCTCCATCGCGCGGTAAAACGCCACCCAGCGCGCTGTATCCGACACATTGCGTATTGCCGGGCCTTTGGACTTGTCGCTCACTGCATCGCCTCCAGGCACTCCCGGACGTTAGCCTATTTTGCCAGCTTGCCCTGAGGAATGATACGGCCCTCAGCCGCGCCCTCGCTCTGCTCGCACAAGCCCCTTTGCGCAAATATTTCTTTTCGCGCAACGCCCGGAATGATTTATGCTCTCCTGTTTTTCCGCCAAATTGAGAGGTGCAACTTGATTCAGCTTCGCCGCATGGTTCTGATCGTTCTAACGGTAATAGCCATAGCCGCACTCGCGCCCGTAATCATGGCGCAGCAGTATTCCCCAAACCTTTACCAGGACATGCGCTGGCGAATGATCGGTCCGTTTCGCGGAGGCCGCACCAAAGCCATCTCCGGCGTCGCCGGCGAACCCAACGTTTTCTACATCGCGCAGGTGAATGGCGGCGTCTGGAAGAGCATTGATTACGGCGAGACGTGGAATCCTATTTTTGATGCCGAGCCCACGCAATCGATCGGCGCAATCGGAGTTGCTCCTTCCGACCCCAACACGATTTACGTCGGCAGCGGCGAAGGTTTGCAGCGCCCGGATCTTTCCGTCGGCAACGGAGTCTACAAATCAACTGACGCAGGAAAGACGTGGACGCACGTCGGCCTTGATGACGCTTTCCAAATCGCCGAGTTGGCCATCGATCCGCGCAATCCGGATCACGTGCTCGTCGCCGTCGTCGGCCACCCATACGGCCCCAGCGAACAGCGCGGAATTTTCCGCACTACCGACGGCGGCCAGAGCTGGCAAAAAGTGCTTTCAACGGACAAAGATCAATACACCGGCGGCGGCAGCGTCGAAATCGACCCGTCCAATCCGAATGTCGCTTACGCCTCTCTTTGGGATTCCGTTTCGGGCCCTTGGGAAGACGGCAACGAATTCAACGGTCCCAATAGCGGCCTTTTCAAATCTACCGACGGCGGCGCCACATGGACTCAGCTCACCGCAGGCCTGCCGGACGGAATCATTCAAGTGCACACCGCCGTCGCGCCCAGCGATTCCAGCCGCATTTACGCTTCCATCGCCCACGGCCGCGGACTCGGCATCTATCGCTCCGACGATGCGGGTGCCACGTGGACTCTGGCCACCACCGACCGCCGTCCGACAGGGCGCATAGGCGGAGGCGACTTGTGCGTTTTGAGAGTCGACCCAAAAAATCCTGATATCGTCTATTCGACCAGCACCGTCACGTTCAAATCCACTGATGGCGCGAAAACCTGGGAAGCCCTCAAGGGCGCGCCGGGCGGCGACGATTATCAAAATATCTGGATCAATCCAACGAATCCCGACACGATTCTGTTGACCAGCGACCAGGGCGCGGTTGTCAGCGTGAATGGCGGCAAGACGTGGAGCTCCTGGTACAACCAGCCAACCGCGCAGTTCTATCACGTCATCACCGACAATCGATTTCCTTACTGGGTTTACGGCGGCCAGCAGGAGAGCGGTTCAGCCGGCATCGCCAGTCGCGGCAACGACGGCGAAATCACGTTTCGCGAATGGCATCCCGTGGGCGTTATCGAATATGGCTACGTCGCGCCCGATCCATTGAATCCCAACATTATCTACGGAGCCGGCAGAACGGAAGTCTCGAAGTACGACTGGACCACCGGGCAGAAACAGGACGTCACTCCCATCGCCGCTGCTTCGGATAAATACCGCGCCGACCGCACGCAGCCAATCATGTTTTCGCCTGTCGATCCGCACATCCTTTATTACGCCGCGAACGTGCTTTTCAAGACCACGAACGGCGGCCAATCGTGGGAGACGATCAGTCCTGATTTAACGCGCAAGAGCCCCGGCATTCCGGAGAGCCTCGGCGACATGGACAAAAACGACGCGCAGGCGGATAAGCCGCGCGGTTCGATTTACTCCCTTGGGCCGTCGCCAAAGGACGTGAATTTGCTTTGGGCCGGCACCGATGACGGTTTGATTTGGGTGACGCGCGATGGCGGCAAGGATTGGAAGAACGTAACGCCGCCCGCCCTGACGCCCTGGCTCAAAGTCACGCAGATCGTCGCTTCGCATTTCGACGCGAACACCGCGTTCGCTTCGGTGAGCGGCTTCCGCGTCAACGACATGAAGCCTTACATTTATCGCACCGACGACGGCGGCAGGCACTGGCAGCTCATCTCTGACGGCCTGCCCGGCAACGAACCCGTGAACACGGTTCGCGAAGATCCCGAGCGCAAGAATCTTTTGTTCGCGGGCACAGAAACATCGGTTTGGGTTTCATTCGATGCCGGCGACCACTGGCAATCGCTGCAATTGAATTTGCCGCACACGTCCATGCGCGATCTTTGGATTCACGATAACGACTTACTCGTCGGAACGCATGGCCGTGCTTTTTGGATTCTTGACGACATCACACCGCTGCGTCAACTTTCCGACGCCATATCGAAATCCGACGCGCATCTTTTCAAACCCGCTCCGGCCTATCGCTATCGCCGCGACACCAACAGTGACACGCCGCTGCCCCCCGAAGTTCCCGCAGGAAAAAATCCGCCAGACGGCGCGATCATTGATTATTATCTGGGCAGTGGAGCTTCAGGCGACGTGACGCTGGAGGTTTTCGATCACGCCGGAAAGCTCGTGCGGCGCTATTCGAGCACCGACCAGCCTCCCTACACTTTGGAAGAGCAATCGAAGTCGCAGATTATCCCAACGTACTGGATTCAAGAACCCAAGATTTTGTCCGCGGAATCGGGAATGCATCGCTGGGTGTGGAACTTGCATTACACGACGCCGGAGACAATGGGGCACGGCTATCCCATCGCGGCCGTTCCGCATGACACGCCGCTTTATCCTCTCGGCCCGCGCGCTTTACCCGGTGTCTACACTGTAAAGCTGACGGCGAACGGTCACACCTATTCGCAAACTCTCACCGTGAAGGAAGACCCGCGCGTTCACGCCACTCCGCTCGCGCTCGCGGCGCAATTCGCGATGGAACAGCGCCTCGCCTCCGCGATGGACCACAGCTACGACGCGCTTCAGCAAGTGAGAAAATTCCGCGAAGACTTGAAGCAGCGTGGCGGCGACGAAGCCGTCGACAAGCAAGCTGCCGCTCTGGAAGGCGGTGGCGGACCCGGTGGCTTCGGCGGGCGCGGAAGAGGCGGAGACAGTTTCGCGGCAGTAAATTCCGGATCCGCGCAACTTTACGGGCAAGTCGACGGCGCCGATGCTGCGCCCACGGTGGCGCAGGAAGCCGCCGCGCGCGCTCTCGACGCAAAGCTAGCCTCCATGCTCGCAAAATGGAAACAGTTGCAGGGGAAATCATCCGCGAAGTAGAAGTAGAAATAGAAAACACGAAAAAATTGCCGCAGCCGGCCGAGCGAACGAATTAGGCTGACTGAGGCAGTTTGCCGCCGGGGAGCATCGGCATGGTGCGGATTCGCATGCCCGTGGCGTTGAAGATCGCGTTGCCCACGGCGGGCGCAAGGCCCACGATGGGCGTTTCGCCCGCGCCTGCCGACGGCTGGTCTTTGCGGTCGACCAGCACCACCTCGATTTTCGGCTCATCCTTGAAGCGCCCCACGCGGTATTGCGAGAATTGCGGATTCAAGATGCGGCCATTGTCGAACTCGATGGCTTCATACAACGCGCCGCCGATGCCCATGGTGATTGCGCCGGAAATCGAATTTTCCAGACCCTCGGGATTCACAATCGCGCCGCATTCGAACGCCTGAACCACGCGCACGATGCGCACTTCGCCTGTCGCCCGATCCACCGCTACTTCCGCGCATGTGGCGATATGTCCACCCTTGTCGATTCCTCCTGCGATGCCGAAGCCGCGTCCCGCTGCGGCTTTGCGATTCTGCCAGCCGAATTTCTGCGCCGCCGCCTCGTAGACGGCGCGCAAACGCGGTTCCTGCAAATTCTTCATGCGGAATTCGAG
>DATGJE010000304.1:0-3102 GCA_035295305.1 Candidatus Acidiferrales bacterium
CCTGATTGTGAATGCTGTGCCGCCTGCATCAGCGAGCCAGGTCTTCGAAGTTACGTCGTTAGCCGTGCTGCCGAACGGCAGCAAGAAGATGGAGCAGTACGTGGTTACTCCGATCACGTATAACCTCAATTTCCCTTCGGCGTTGACTTTGCCAGCGTCCAACGTCACTTTTTCTGGCGCTCATTCAAATCCATACAATGTGAATGGAACGGACGGTTCGGGTACTCCTTCCGTCGCGGTGCCGGGTTGTGTGGCGACCGCCACATCGTTGCCAGCCATCGGAACCACGGATGCCACGGGCAGCACTACGAATAAGCAGGCCATCATCAGCGGTATTCCGCGGCCGGGGAACTATACCGGCGGCGGTCTCTCGACTCCGAGCGTCGCGGATGTCACTCCGAACGCGACTCTTAGTTCACCTGCAGCCTTGAACCAGATGGTCCAAACTATCTCGCAAAATGCGGACGCGGTTCTTGGTACGCCGCCGCCGCCAGGCAGCACCAATCCGCTTCCAAGTTACAGTGCGTCCAATCTCCCCTCCTCCATGCTGGTAAACGGGTCCACATGCACGTCCGGCACAGTCGTCGTCAACGGAAATTTCGACCTCGGCCCTAACACGGGATGTGGGCTGCTCATAGTAACTGGGAACTTTACGTACGCGGGCAATTCCGGATGGAACGGTGTGATTCTGGTCATCGGAAGCGGCACCGCCCAGTTCCTCGGCAATGGCGGCGGCAATGGTCAATTTGACGGCGCTATTTTCGTCGCTGCTACAGAAGACTCCACCTACCACCAGCTGCCTGCTCTCGGTGCCGTTAATTTCGACATCAGCGGTGGCGGCGGAAACGGCATTTACTACAACAGTTGCTGGGTGAACAAAGTGAACCAGGCCCAAACTCTGAAGGCGCTGGCTTTCCACGAGATAGCCCAATAAGGACTGATTGAGAGCGAACATGAGAACAAAGCAACTTTTTGGAATCATCATCACAGCAGCCGTGGTCTCAGGCGCTTCCCTGACGGCTATGGCGCAGCAGCAGACGTCACAGGCAACGGCTCCGCAGAAACAGGAGGCGAAGCCTGCACCGCCGAAGACAACCACCAAGGTATGGAGCGACGACGACTTGACGTCCTTGCGTTCGCCCGCGGATGTCTACAAGGAAGAGAAAGAAGCACAAACAGCCCAAGCTGCGGCGGCGGCAAAACCAGCCGCTCCCGCAAAGCCGGGCGAATCTCCCGCCTGGTCGAAGGTTTGGACGATCAAAACGCCTGATGATGCGCAGAAGGCAATTGATTGGGACAATCGGGACATCGCAGCACAGCAACAATATGCTGATCGCCTGAAGAACCAACTCGATACGGCGCCGCCCGACCAACGAGATCACCTCCAGCAGACCCTTAATCATGAGCTTGAAGTAATTGCCGCTACTGTGAAAGAGCGGGATGGCATTGCGGCACAGCAAAAGCAGCTCGAGAAGAAACCGGCTGCCGGCGCAAACGCCCCAGCCACGCTGCCGCCGCAGTAATCGAGGCTCATACAGTTTTTTTACCCACGCCCTAGCCCTCAAGCAGACGCGTGACCCCAAAAAAGGCGTCCCAGGTAAAGCGGGCGCCTTTTTTTCTGGAATTCCACAAAACCAGAAGAATGCTTTTGCAAATGCGTGACTGGGGCTCGCGTCGCGATCGGCGATTTTTCCAGCGTTTGCGGCGCCAGACTGCGATAGAGGGCGCTCGAATTCTCACCCGGGCTGTTATTGCGAGGAAGCGCGGCGGGTGACGCGCGTTAGCGTTGGAGAGTTGAGAGCGCCTGTCAATGTAAAGACGCCGAAGGGATTTTTGTTCGGCGGGTCGTTCACGTTTACGGGCACCGGTGCGAAGCCCGCCACTTTGTCAACCGCAAGCGGAGTAAATTCCAAACTTAGCTGGCGCTTGAAATCAGCGTAGCCTGCGGCGTTGTAGGCCGCGGCCTGAGTTTCCACATGCAGTCTGGAGAAGCGCACTTGCCCATCGACACACGAGAAATCGGCAGACGCGGCGGGAACGATCGTGGTCCCGGGCCTGCGCGCGCCCGCACGAAGCGATTCGTCGAGGTCCATGCCGTTGTAGGCTGCGTCGCGAATGCGCGCGTCACCACGGCAGGCGAGCGAACCGAGCAACGCAGCACGGCCGATTCCCTTCGCCGAAATCTGGATGTCGCCAGACGCAGTGCCTGCAAAAAGATTCGCAAGAGACACCGTCTGCGCGGCGAGCGAGTCTAAATTCACGCCCGTAAATTTCGCGGTGGCGTCGTAGGTTGGCTGCGCCGTCAGATTGAGCGCGACGGAGCCGAGCACCTCGCCTCCATGGAATTGCGCGCGGGCATTTGTAAGCGCCAGCTTGCGCCCGTCGAGCGCGGCGTCCGCTGTGAACTGGCTGAGAGTCAGCGGCGCGAGAGCGAACTCGCCAACGGAAACTGAGCCGTGGCCGCGAAGCCATGCGGGAACAGGCTGAGGTTGGGGCTTTGAGGCGAGGAACGGCAGAATGCGATCGAGAAGACTTTCGCGGCGCTGCGGGTTGAGCCAGCGGTCCATTTCGGCGGCGTCAAGTTCGTTCGCGGAAAGTGCGAACTGCCATTCGTCGGCGTCGGCGTGGCGTTCGAGAGTGCCGCGCCAATTCGCGCCGAAAGCATCGGCTGCGGCTAACTGGACTTTGACGTCGTTGCCACCGCCCACCGCGGACAAATTCACCGTTCCCGATAAGTGCGTGATTTCGTGATTGAGAAACGGGGCGCGAATCGCGATGCCTGCCAGCGTTACCGTGCCCTGCGGGTGGCGAAACACCGATAACGGTGATGACGCGACAACCGCGGAGCCCCGTGGCGAAGCTGCGTCTTGCCATTGCAAATGAAATTGCGCAGGCCCGTCAATCAGCCAGCCGGGCGGCAAGCTGAATCCCAGTGCATTGGCCGCGGTGAAAAATGTTCGCACTTCAGTCGTTTGGCCATCGAGTTTCCACGAGGAATGCCACCGGGAAGCGCGCTGGGCGGAGCCGCGTAAGCGGAATTCGCCGGAACGAACGCCGATCGCAAAAATCGCGGGAGAGAGCAAAATGGAATGATCCGTGAAT
>DATGJE010000305.1:0-28435 GCA_035295305.1 Candidatus Acidiferrales bacterium
AGCGTGCCGAGATGGCCGATCTGCCGAAAGCCTACCAGCCGGCGCACGGCTTCGACGACATCGTGGGATGTTTTCCCGGATGGCTTGTCGATGACGAGGGCTCCGTCGATGTGCGGTGGCTGAATGTTTCGTGGCATCAGAGGTGAGCGGCGGCTCGCGTTGAGTCTACGCTTCTCCCTGCGTTTTGCTCTTCTTCAGCAGATCGTCGATGCGGTGACCGTACTCTTCGGAGCGATCGGGAACAAAGTCAATATCCGGTGCCCGGCGGAGCTGCAAGCGTTCGACGAGTTCATGGCGAATAAATCCCGACGCAGCAGCGAGTCCCTTGAGAGTGGTTTCGCGATCTTCATCGGAGCCAAACACTTCGATGTAGACGCGAATGTGTTTCAGGCCCGGCGCTACGCGCACTTCCGTAACGTTCATGGCCGTGGCAAGGCGCGGGTCCTTCAACTCACCCGCGAGCATCAGGCTGACTTCGTGGCGAATCTCTTCCGCGATACGTTCGGAACGATGGCCGGCGACCGTCATGGCTGGCAACCCTACTTGAATTTGGCGCTCCAGTGAACAACGATTTCAAAAATAATCGATTTCGTGCGAGATCAGGTCTCGTCCCAGTATCTGCTCTGAGACTTCGAGCACGGCGGCCATGGATTGCGAGAGGTGCTGGTCGTCGGCGGAGATTCCCACCACGCCGACGACGGAGCGCTGCCACAAATCCTGATGGTCCAGCTCCGCAACAGCTACGTTGAAATGGCCGCGCAGGCGATCCTTCAAACTGCGCAGCACCTGGCGTTTATCCTTGAGAGAGCGTGCATCCGGAATGTGAATTTCCAGAGTGACGAGGCCGATTGGCATCATTGCCCTCCTGTGTGGAGGAACTTCGGCAGATTAACTCAGGCCCCTGCTCCCGGGTGAGCCGTGCGTTCCATCGCGAAGCATTCCAGGATATCGCCAACTTTGACGTCGGCGAAATTTGAAATGCTGATTCCGCATTCGAAGCCGGCGCGCACTTCGTTGACATCATCCTTGAAGCGGCGAAGTGAACTGATGCGCCCGGTGTAAACCACGACGTTGTCCCGCAGAACGCGGACTTCCGCGTCACGCTTGACGATTCCATCCTGAATGTGACAACCGGCAATCATGCCAACGCCCTTGACGCGGAACGTGTTCCGTACTTCCGCGCGTCCCAGATACTGTTCCTTGATCACCGGCGTGAGCAAGCCGGCCATCGCCTTCTTAATTTCATCAACCACTTCGTAGATGATCGTGTGCAAACGTATGTCGACGCCTTCCTGTTGTGCGAGATCGGAGGCCTTGCGCTCTGGCCGGACATTGAACGCGATGATGATGGCGCTGGACGCAGAGGCCAAGAGAACATCCGTTTCGGAAACAGCGCCGACACTGGCGTGAATGATCTTGAGCTTCACTTGATCGTTGGAAAGCTTGGGAAGCATTTCGCTGAGAACTTCGACGGAACCCTGCACGTCGCCCTTGATAACGATCGGGAGGTCTTTAACCTCGCCAGCTTTGAGCTGTTCGTGCAATTGATCGAGCGTGAGGCGCGAACTTGCCGATTTCGCCAATGTGGCCTCGCGCAACTTGGACTGGCGATATTCGACGATGTGGCGCGCCTTGGCTTCGTCCGCGACGTAAAACTGATCGCCCGCGTCCGGGATGCCTTGCAAGCCGAGGACTTCGACGGGAGTCGAAGGGCCTGCGCTCTTGACAGGCTGACCGCGATCGTCATACAACGCGCGAACTTTGCCGTAAACGGCGCCGCAGATAAAAACGTCGCCCACGCTCAAAGTGCCATTCTGGACAAGAACCGTGGCAACAGGTCCCCGGCCCTTATCGACGCGCGATTCGAGAACCGTGCCGCTGGCGGAAGCCGCCGGGTTGGACTTAAGTTCACGAAGATCGCCCACGAGCAGGATCATTTCGAGCAGGCGCTCGATGTTCTTTTTCGTCTTGGCCGAAACTTCGACCATGACGGTGTCGCCGCCCCAATCCTCTGGCATCAAGCCATGGTCGGCGAGCTGGCGCTTGACGCGCTCGGGCTGGGCGTCTGGCTTGTCAATTTTATTCAGCGCGACAATGATGGGCACTTTCGCGGCGCGCGCGTGATCAATGGCTTCTTCGGTCTGAGGCATGACGCCATCATCGGCGCCGACGACGAGAACAACAATGTCCGTGACTTTTGCACCGCGAGCCCGCATGCGCGTGAAGGCTTCGTGGCCCGGCGTATCAATAAAGACGATCCGTTTGCCGTCGATGTGGACGTCGCTCGCACCTATGTGCTGCGTGATACCGCCAGATTCGCCGCCAGCGACGTCCGTGGAACGAATCGCGTCGAGTAGGCTGGTCTTGCCGTGATCAACGTGGCCCATGACGGTGACGACAGGAGCGCGGGGCGTGAGTCTTTCGGATTTATCGTCCTTACTGACGTCCTCATGCGCCATCTGCTCTTCGAAAGAGACCACTTCAACGATCCCACTGAAGGCCTCGGCGAGGCTTGTAGCTGTCTGAATATCGAGAGCCTGATTGATACTGGCGAAAACTCCGCGATCGAGGAGATTCTTCAGCAACTCCTTCGCGCGAATGTCGAGCTTTTCGGCGAGCTCACGGACGGTGATGCCTTCGGTGATTGTGACTGGGCGCGGCTCACGAACAACCGGAGGCGCGACCGGTTCAGCATGGCCAACTCCGCGCCCTGCGGCAGCGCCAGCGCGCGCACGGACAGGATGCAGCTTGCGTTCACCTTCGGCGAAACGCTTTTCAATTGTCGGTTTGGCGCGAGCAGGCGGCTTGCGCACGTAAAGAGGCTTGCCTGGCTCCGCTTTCGGAGCCTGACCCGCAGCGCTGGCGGGTCTGCCCATTGGTTGGCCCGGACGGCCACCGGGACGCTGCGGAGGTCGCATGGGCGCGCCGCCGGGACGCGGGGCACCTTGTCCGCCAGGGGCAGGACGATATCCTGATGGAGCGCTTCCTCCTGGGCGCGGTGGCGCGCCAGGCCTGGAATAGCCGCCGGATGGCCGCTGGCCTTGCCCAGGCGCGGAGCCAGGACGAGCGGTTGTTGCAGCGCTGCCGGCTGCGGCGGGCCTCGTGACAATCGGAGAGCGCTGCGATAGCGGAGCGCCGGACCTCTGTGCTGGAATGGGTGTTGGGGCGCCCGGTAACGGCGGTGCGGTCCGCGGAGCGGCTGCTGGAGGATGACCGGCAGCCGATGCGGCAACGGCGGGAGCGCCGGCAGGACGCGGCGCAGTAGGCGAAGCTACCCCGGGTCGAATCGGAGCCTTTGCGCCCGGGCTCGCTGGAGGAACTGCGACAGGTTTCGCGGTGACAGGAGCGGCCGACGCTGGCGCCTGGGTGACTACCGTTGGGGCCGAAGCGGCTGGTCGAGCGGCTGGTCTGGCCTTGGCGGCCGCCGCCTTGGCCTGTTTCTCAGATTCTGCCGCGGCTTCGGCGGCAGCGAGATCATGGAAATGTTTCCGGACGCGGTCCGCTTGCTCATTCTCAAGGGAGCTCGAGTGCGTTTTTTTCTCAGTAATGCCGATGTCCGGCAGGTACTCGATCAAGACTTTTGCCTTGATCTCCAGCTCCCGCGCGAGCTCGTTGATACGGATTTGCCCAGATTCTGGCATCAGCTAAGCGTTGTCCTCCGCCTTAAGGGACTTTGAATCGGCATCAGTCTTGTCGTCGTGTTCGTCAACTGGCTGTCGCTGCTCTTGTTCAGACGTTCCGGCAGAAATCTCAGCAGCTGATTCAGTTTCCGCAGATTTTGACGCGTTCTCAACTTCTTCCGGAACGCTTTCGGTTGTTCCGGCCGAGGCTTCGGTCTCGGTCTCAACGGCTGCTTCCGCTTCGATCGCGCTGCCGACGGACGCTTCCACTTCTTCGACTGGCGCTGCATTTTCTTCGACTGCCGCAGTTTCGGGAGCGGTGTCTTCGGGCACCGCGGTTTGTTGCAATTCGAGCACCTGGAAATACTGCTCGACAGAAACACGAATCTTCTCGACCATTTTTTCGCCGATACCCGGAATTTCGAGCAACTGCTCGGGGGTCATGTCGGCGAGTTTCTCAATGGAGGTGACGCCGTGGGCCTCAAGCTTTTCGATAGTCTTGGGACCAACACCTTGCAACTCGTTGAGCGATGTGGAGGCGACTGTCATTTCTGACATTTGTGCTTCCACTTCGCGGCGCTTCTCTTCCTCGCTCTTAATATCGATATTCCACCCGATCAATTTGCTGGCCAGGCGGACATTCTGGCCTTTCTTGCCGATGGCCAGAGAAAGTTGGGTGTCCTCGACGATCACTTCCAGGCGCTTCTCTTCCATGTCCACCGCTTGCACGCGCGTAACTTTGGCGGGACTGAGGGCCTTTTGCGCGAAGAGAAGAATATCTTCGTTGTAAGGGATGATATCGATTTTCTCGCCGCGCAATTCGCGGATGATAGATTGCACACGCATACCCTTCATGCCGACGCATGCGCCAACCGGGTCAACGTCCTTGTCACGGCTCTCGACCGCGATCTTGGTACGCTCGCCAGCTTCGCGAGCGACAGCGCGAATTTGCACGGTACCGTCATAGATTTCGGGGACTTCCATTTCGAACAATCGCTGGACGAGCACGGGATCCGCTCGCGAGATCACCACCTGCGGTCCTTTGGCGGCGCGCTCCACGGCACGAATCGCGACGCGAAGGCGATCCCCAACGTTATACGTTTCCAGACGGGACTGTTCGCGCTTGGGTAAGCGCGCCTCGGTGCGGCCGAGGTCCACAATCACATCTGGGCCGTCGAGACGCTTTACGATGCAATTTACAAGCTCACCGACGCGCGTGTGAAATTCGTTATAGATTGTGTCGCGCTCGGCCTCGCGAACCTTCTGCAGAATCACCTGCTTCGCAGTCTGCGCCTGAATGCGGCCCAAAACGTCGGTGGCACGAGCCTGCGGAATTTCGCCGCCGATTTCGATGGTGGGCTGCTGCTTGCGCGCTTCGGAGAGGGCGATTTCGCGAAGCGGATCGGCAACTTCCTCGACAACCGTGCGGACGGCGAAAAGATCAACCTGACCTGTTTCCGGGTTGAATTTCGAGCGCAGATCCTCGTCGGTTTTATAGAACTTACGCGCCGCGACAACCATCGCTTCCTCAATGGCCGCGACGATGATCTCCGGCTCGATATGCTTGTCCCGGCTGATCTGTTCGATCGTCTGGTAGAGCAAACTCGCCATTCGCTACATCTCCCTAGAATTCGACAACTAAATTCGCTTTGCGAACATTCGCCAGCGGGAACGAAATTGTGCGGTCCCGCACCGATATTTGAACAACCCCGTCCGCAAATCCCGCCAGGCGGCCCTCCAGAAACTTCGCGTTCTCGACTGGCTCGTTCAGCCAAACCTTTGCCAGTCGCCCCGCGAACCTCTCGTAATCTGAGGGTTTGAGCAATTTCCGGTCTAGGCCGGGCGAGCTCACTTCCAAAACGTAGGCGGGCCC
Source organism: Candidatus Acidiferrales bacterium (assembly GCA_035295305.1). GTDB lineage: Bacteria > Acidobacteriota > Terriglobia > Acidiferrales > UBA7541 > DAHUXN01. Next base: position 5,494 of record DATGJE010000305.1, read on the forward strand.
AGGAACCAAATCCTCGACGTCGAGGATTACGTTTAGCTGCTCGCTGACGGCTTCGCAATCGCTGTGACTGATGCCCGAGCCGACGCCCTGGCGGGGCGAGGGGGGCCGGTCGATGTAAAGCCGTAACAGGCGCTGCTTACCCACCTGCCATTCGACGTCGACGACTTCGACGCCCACCGAGCGTGCCACACGCTCTGCTGCTTCGCGGATCTTGTCCAGGTTCATCGACACCCGGAAACCCTGGCCAGCGGCTTTGAGCGCCCCGAAAATCGCAGCGCCACGTGACTTTCGCGGCCAACAAAAAAGTGGGCTCGCGCCCACTTGAACTTTCGCCCAACTTCGAACAACGCCAGTATAAACTTAGGTATTGCGAAACGCAAGCCAACACTGGGGTGCGCGGAAAAGCTATGAATGGGTTCCGTAGACCGCGCAAGGGCCGAGACTTAACGACCCCGCCTTTCGAGAACCCACCCGCCGAGCGTGAAAATCCCGTTCCCGCTGCTGGTTACTTTTGCGAGGGCTTGGAGGTACCCGGGCGCGACGTAGCCGGCGCGGCCGGCTTGACGGGATATGACGTGTCGTACAGCTTGATTATCTGCTGAGTGACGTCGACTTGATTTGCCGAATACAGCACAACGGGAGCGGTTTGGGCGGAGCTGCCATTGTCGAGAATCAGGCCGTATCCGTTCTGCTTAGCAAACCTGTCGAGTACGGTCATCATTTTCTGGCCAATGCGATTGATGGCCAGCTGCTGTGCATCGTTTCCGTCATCCTGCAGGTCCTGCTGTTCACGCTGGAACTTGCGCGTGAGTATGTTCCCCTGAGAAGCCAAGCGTGCTTTCTCTTCATCGCTCAGTGTGGTCTGGCCAGCCTGAAGACGTTGCTGCAGGTCGGCAATCTGTTTGCGAAGGTTTTCCAATTCCGTCTGCCGCGAAGCAAACTGAGCTTGAAGCTGTTTGGAGGCTTCTTTGCCTTCCTCAGTGCCTGCGATCGCTGCCTGGAGATTAACGACTGCGATTTTTCCAGTTGCGACAGCAGGTGCACTGGATTCGGCCTGCGCCCAAGCGGCCGGGACGATTAAAAGCATGGCAAGCGCCGCCATTCCAGCATTTCGAATCTTCATTCTAGCTCCTCGATGTGAATCTTTTGGGAAACTACAAACTTGCGATTATAGCGAGCCAACCTTGAACCGGTCAATCGGAATTGGAACTAACGCCCTTTGTTCTGCCGAATTTAACTCCGGAACAGCCCGCACCCGAACGTGCCTACTGATACCGATGCGCCAAACGTGACCGCAGTTGGCCGGGGCGTTTCCGATTTCTGGCCTGCTTCGAAGCCGAGCGCGCCCGCTCGGCGTTCAGCGCGGCAAAGGAATCAGCAACAATCGGCCATTCGCCTGATCGACAACTGCGGCAACGTTCGTCAGGGGGTCGATGGCGACGGAAAATTCAGCCGAGCCACCCATGGGCAGCACGAACTCAACTTTACCGGCTTGGATCGACAACACCGAATTGGGGTTCGTGGCCAGGAAATTGAAAACCGACAAAGTATTGCTGGCGTTATTTACCGTCACGCCGGTGCCGGTCTGGAAATTGTAGGCGATCGCGGTTGGATCGATGCCCATACGGATGGGCGTCGCCGTAAATGCCTTCGGATCGACCACCGCCAACTCGTTTTGAAGGCTATTGGCGACGAGGAAGGTATCTGTTATCGGATCAAACGCCGCGTCACTCGGTGCCTCAAAATTATTGAGGCGGCCCACGATGAAATGGCTCCCGAGATTCACGATATCAACCGTGTTCTGCGTGGTGGCGCTGACCGCCAAGAGATTATCAATGGGGTCGATGCTGACGCCGAATGGGCGCTGATCCACCGGAATGCTGGCAGGCGTTACGGAATTCGCACCGCTGCCGATCGTGAACACCGAAACCGTATTCGAGTCACTGTTGGCCACAGCAACCGTGCCGGTGTCAGGCTGTATCGCCACACCCGCTGGAGAAGCGCCGACTGATACGGTTGCGGTTACGGCGTTGTTCACGTAGTCCACGACCGTGGCGTCGCCACTGCCATTGTTCGCCACCACGCCGAGGCCTAGTCGCGGAAGCACAGCGACGCCTTCCGGACATGTACCCACCGAAAATGTGTTCGTCACCGATATCGAGGAAAGATTCACAACCGAAACAGCTCCCGTGCCGGTGCAGATTCCGGCCGGATTGAGCGCGCCCTGGCTGGTGACAAGCGCCTCGCCAAGATCGGGGTCGATCGCGACAGCAATGGGATTTAATCCAATCGGAATGGCGCCGATCACCGCGAAACTCTTCTCGTTCGAGGTCGAACCACCGGGAGTCATTACATCCAGGGAAAAACGCCGCGGCGCAGCGAGCAGACTTCCGGGAATTGTTGCCGTAGCTTGCCGACCATTCGAGGTGACGACCGTGGGGACGCTTGTGCCGTCCAGCCGCACCTGCGAACCGGATACAAACCCAAATCCGTTCACGGTAACGGTGAGCGAACCTGAACCAGACGCCGTAAACGTGGTTCCCGGGCTGAGTTCCGTAATTTGCGGCGAGCGAATTGGGCCAAGCGGCAGAATGGAGACGTTGTTGCTGCCAGAATTCGCAATCACCGCGACGTTTTTCCCTGAATCAATCGCCACCGCCTGAGGCAACGTTCCTACGGCGACACTATTTCCAATTGGCTTCAGAGTTCGCAAATCGAGTACGGTGGCCGTCCCACCTATGCTGTTCAGCACCACGCCAACATTAGTGAGGGGATTGACAGCGTCAGCGACCTCTCCCTGAGTTAACGAAACCGTATTTACGGTTTGATCGAGCACACTGAATAGAGTTAAGGCTGTTTGATTCGGATCAGTAAGGAGAGCCTCTTCGGTTTCCGTGTTGATCGCAACGCCTTGAACGCTGGTTGATAGCGTGGCGGACGCAATCACGTTGGGAACGCGCGCAACTTGGGTTGCTGTCGCCGGAGTTCCTAAGTCCACGATCGTGACCGAGCCAGAACCGCCGGGAGTCACGACAGCCCAGTTCAATTGCGGCTCGACGGCAATCGCGGGAGTGGGGCCGGTGCTGACGGGGCGCGTGTTGGTATTCGGCGTAGTGGCGCAATTATTGGCCATACTTGCATCGGAGCCTCCAAGTACACAGACCAGATTCGGAGGATTCGTTGACAGATCGACCACGGCAGCCACGTTCGTGTTTGAGTATGCAACCACCGCGCGGTGCGTCAGGGGATTTACGCCCACGGAATAAGGCGAAGGTGCCGGCGTGGTACCGGTAGGATTGCTCGGCAGAGAAAAGGACGTGACCGCTTGGGTCTGAAGATTCACGATGGAGAGCGTGTTGTCCGAACTGTTGACGACCGCAGCCAGATGCAAAATGTCATCCACACCAACGCCCGTGGGAGCATTCCCCACCGTGAGCGTGGCGCCTGCGGAGTTGGTGTCGAGATTTATGAGAGTTACGGCACCCGCGCTTCCGCTGGCGCCATGATCCACAACCACAGCGGTGCCGAGCGCGGAATCGATCGCGACGGCTGTTGGCTGGGTGCCGACCGCGATCGGCGGATTCGGCGCGGGAGGAATGTCCGTCGCCGACGGAGAGACGGCAACGTTGATTGAAGCAACAGCTGGCAACCCGCTTGGCACATCGCTATTTTGTACGAGTATGGGAAACAGCCCCGGCGTGGAAAAGGAAAAACCGGGCGTCGACAGCGTGGCCTGCAAGCGGCGGCTGTCCACCAGAGTAGCGGGAAGAGTTTGATTTCCGGACATGACTCGCGTTGACGATGAGAAGTATCCGCCGTTCAAACTGAGCGTACCCGAAGTTGTCGAGGGAGGAAAACTGTCCGGGGTGGAAGCGACAACCGCCGGCCGCGTGGGCTGTACAGTCAAAGGGGCCGGCTGGCTCGTGTCGCCATTTTGGCGTTCGACAGTGATCGCCAACGAACTGGGAGCAGGGCCGGCAAAGAAAGTAGAAGGGATGGTCGCACGGAGGGTGTTCGCGCCGATGAACGTGGTCGCCACAGGGGCGCCATTGACTAGAATCTGGCTGGTGGAAAAGAAATGGCTGCCGAACAAATAGACATCTTGCTGGAACAACCCTTCGACAGCGCTGCTCGGCTCCAACGGAATCGCGCTAAAGCTGGGATCGGTGCCGGCAATGACGCTGACCGACGAGGAAGCGGACTGGCGGGAATCCGCAGCGGAGGTAGCCGTAATCGTGACGCTGGTTTGCGCCGCCGCAGGAGCCGTGTAACAAGCAACGCTCATGCCAGGGGTCGTGGGATTCGGCGGAACAGGCGTGATGGGCATGCTCACGCTGCAGGCGGTTGGAGTGATCGTGCCGACCGTCGAATTTCCGTTCGCAATTTGATTCACAGACCAATTGACGGCGGTATTCGAACTTCCGGACACGGTTGCGGTAAATTGGAACTGCTCCGTGGTTCCGATGGAGGCGTCCGCGGGAGTAACAGAAACGCGGATGCCGGTATCGAGGCTGACATTGGTGATGGCGAAGACCGCTGTGTCTGCTTGGACGATCGCAACGATGCTGACCACTGGAGGGCTCGGCAAATTTGCTGGCGCGGTGTAGAGACCGGTAGTGCTTATGGTTCCGAGGGTGGCGTTTCCGCCTGTCACGCAGCCGGTCGGCATGGTGATGTTGGTTACGGTGGAGCTGCCCGTGGCGTTGGTTGCAGGCGCTTGATTGCAGACGTCCCAGGTAACCGTGGTGTTCGTCTCACCGACCACGGCGGCACTATACTGCAGCGTGCCTGCGAGTACCACGGTCTGGCCGACCGGCGACACGGTGACGGTCACAGGCGTGGAAGCGCCTCCGCCACAGCCTGCTATTATTGCAGTCAAAGCTAGAATGATTGCTAACTTACCCGATCTCATCCACGTCCTCCAAAATCTCCGGCGCGTTTCGCCACTCATCTCGTCTCGACGTGTTCAACTGCTATGAGTCGACTCCTACTCTAGAACGTCCGCGCAATCGTGAAACGGAACGTGCTGCGCGGCTCCACAAGCCCAGTTGGAAATCTTTGAATCTGCTGATCCAGAATATTATTTAATGTAGGAATAATCTGCGTCTGCAGTACGCCCGGCGGAAGAGCCGCCATTTGCTCAGGACTGATAAAGTACGCACCACGAGGGCCCTCAATCGTTTGATTGAGTCGAGTCGGATTATAGGCGTAATAGAAGCGGAAAGGCGCCCGCACAATCGGCAGGAAAACGACAAATTCGATTCCCGTGGAAGTGCGCGGTTTGAAATTCGTTCCGGGCACGACGGAGAGCGTCTGAGATAACGTCGTATTCGGGAAGAGCGGATTCGGGAACTCGGAGTCCAATTGCTGGATGGCGGCAGGATCCAGCCGCAATTGGCTGGGCCGCAAGATTCCGTCGAGACCGACATCTGCGAAAAGATCCATACTGACTGGGCCGGCAATCGGAATCCGATATTCGAAGTTGCCGACAGCTTGGAGGTCTCCACCGGGCCGGGTCGCGAAATATTGGAGCACCGGGACGTTGATGGTTTGTATCGTTGGGCCGCCCGTCGAATTCAAGACTGTCGGATTTACGAAGCTGATGGGAGTGTTTACAGCGGAGGGGATAAACGTCCAGGGGGAGATGTTAAAAAAATCGAAACCTCGAACCGTGTCCTCACCGCCAATGTAGAAGCGCTCGTAGGGCGGAATTACTCTGCCACCGTAACCCGTCGCCCATGCCGATTGGAAGCGCAGGCCGATGACATTGCGCTTGTGGAAGGTGGGATGGAAGTACGTCATCTGGAAAACATTCGAGATGGCATCCACGTTGCCACCCAAGGGCCCGCCCTCAAATCCGATCGAATAAGAAAGGCTCTTGCCGCCTGTCGGATTCAATTGGTCGTTCACTGTGTTGTAACTGATCGAGGGACTAATCTTGCTGGAGACAATCCCGTTGAGTGCTGACGAGCCTTGGAGACTGCTGAACTGTATGGATTGGAACAGCAATTGGGAGGCTTGGCTGAACGTTGTAATATCGCTCTTGGTCCAGCCATAGGTGATCGCAAGCCGCGCGAATGCGAAACGGTGCAGTGGATAGCTGGCAAAAAGAGTAAAGCCTTTGCTGTTCTGGCTGTAATTCTGAGCGAGCGCCGGGTTGATGGCAATGTTTTGGCCAACCAGAATTGACAGTTCTTTCTGTTGGTTGAAATTGAACTTGTTAGAAAAAACCGTAAAGCCGGTTGAAATGGGTCGATCGAAAAGATAGGGCTCCGTAAAACCGAATAAGATATTGCGTTGGATGCTGCCGAATTGAGTGGAAAAGGTGAGCGTCTCGCCCAGGCCGAGAAAATTATTGGTCTGATACGCAAGACTAAGGAAGCTTCCCGCGAGGCCGCTGACGCCTCCTGAAAAGCTGATGGACTGTTTCCCTTTTTCTTTTACTTTCAAAGTAATGTCGACGGTCCCTGCTTTGACGTCGCGCTTGAGGTCTGCGTTTTCTTTCTTAATCTCGTTGAAGTAGCCGAGTTGGTTCAGGCGCAGGATGCTGAGTTCCCAGTAACGGTCGTTGAAGAGAGCACCTTCGTCGAGCAACAATTCGCGTCGAATCACCTTATCGCGTGTCGTTGTGTTGCCCTGGAATTCGATGCGCCGAACGAAAAACTGTTTCTCCTGATCAAAATCCAACGTCAAATTAATAGTCTTCGTGGCGGCGTCTTCATCGAATTCGGGAGAGGCGGTAAAATCGATGTAGCCGAACTCACCGTAGAGTTTTGTGTAGTTGTCGATTGCCTTGCGAATTTTCGATACGTCAAAGATCTGTCCTTTTTTGAGCGGGAAGATGGTTTCGAGAAACTCGGGCTTAAAATAGAGGTTCTCGTCGGGGTTGGCGCTGCGAATCACCAGCCTTCCCATGTGGTATTGCGAACCTTCCTCAATGGGAATAGTGATGTCGGTGCGAATGCCGCGGGTACGGCCGATATACGGAATGGGGCCAACCGGCAAGCCATTGTGCTGCACCTTGACGTTCTTGAGGATCGGTTCATTCACAACGACGCGGAAGTAGCCGTGGTCGCGGTACAGGCCAGTAACTCCCACCGCCATGTCCTCGTCCAGTTTGTCGCGATCGTAGGTCTTGCTCCAAATATTGATGTCGGCAAATCCCAGTGGAATTGCAATGGGTCGCGAGTGGCGCATCGAGCGAATGATTTTTTCGGTGGAAAAAACGTGGTTGCCCTGGATGATGATCCGGCCAACCTTGACCTTGGGCCCTTCGTCAATATTAAACGTGAGGGTAACGGAGTTTGTGGCCGGGATGCGCTCGTAGGTCGGTTTCACGGTGGCATACATGTGGCCGTGCTCAGCGAGCAACTGCTGGATCACCACTTCGGCGCGTTTGACCTTGGTGGGATCGAAGCGGCTTTCAACGGACAGATCTACTTTGCGATCCTTAAATGCGTCGAGGATGTCGGATTCGGAGACAGATTTATTTCCTTTGTAATTGATGTTACGAATCGTGGGCCGCTCTTGCACATAGAAGACAAGGATTTTCCCGTTGGGATTGTCCGGGCTATTTTCCACTTCCAGGCGGATATCTTCAAAGAACTGCGTATTCCATAGAGCACGAAAATCGCGACGAACGGCTTCAGGATTGTAAGGATCACCGGGGCGCGAGAAAATGCGCGCCATAAGCGTCTCGCGCTGGATGCGGCGATTGCCTACAAATTCAATTCGTTCAATCACCGGCTGCTGAGGAGCGGTTGAACTGGCGGGCTGCTGTGTCGCGGGAAGTTGTTGGGCGCGAACAGAAGACGACAAAAACGCGAGCAAACATCCGCACGCCAACACGAGTGCGCTGGCGTGCAGACAAGATTTCCTCTGTGCGGCTCCAACGTAAATCAAAGCCGCGCTCCGCCTTCCAATGTTTTGTACTCCCCCTGCCAGACCGTCCCCACGGCTGGCACGCGCGTAGGATTCCTTAGTGGGCCACTGGGGTTGCTTCTACCACCGGACGGAAACCCAGGCCATCAGTGGTGAGATAAATCTCGATGATGGCTGGGCGTTGAAGCCCGCCTTGGATTAACGCCTCCGAGAGCGGATCCTCCACGTACTTCTGCAGAGCGCGGCGGAGCGGACGTGCACCATAGTTGCGATCGGTGCAGGTCTTTTCCAGAATCCACTGGCGCGCCTCGGGCGTCATCTGAATTTGCACCTGGCGATGGACCAGCGTGTCGTTTATCTGACTCACCAGCAGGTCGATAATGCGCGACAAATCATCGTCCGTGAGCGCGTTGAACAAAATCACTTCATCCAGCCGGTTCAGAAATTCCGGATTGAACACCCTTTTGACCTCGGCCATCACAATATCATCCAAGCTCTTGGCGTGCGTGTCTCCCAAACCGGACTGGAAACCCAAAGTAGCCTGCTTCTGCAGAGCACGCGCGCCGATATTCGAAGTCATGATGATGATCGTATTGCGGAAATCCACGGTGTTACCGAGGCCATCGGTTAGCTGCCCGTCCTCGAATACCTGCAGCAAAATATTGTAAACGTCCGGATGCGCCTTCTCGATTTCATCGAGCAGGATGATGGAATACGGAGTGCGGCGAACGCGCTCCGTCAGTTGCCCGCCCTCTTCGTAGCCGACATAACCTGGAGGGGCGCCGATGAGCTTCGAGACCGAATGCTTCTCCATGTATTCGGACATGTCAAAGCGCACCAGTGATTTTTCCGTCCCAAAAAGGAATTCCGCCAAGCGGCGCGCGACCTCCGTCTTTCCTACACCCGTGGGGCCCAGGAAAAGGAAACAGCCCACCGGCCGGCCTGGGGCTTTAAGTCCGGCGCGACTGCGGCGAATGGCGCGGGCGAGAGCCGTGATGGCTTTATCCTGGCTGATGACGCGCTTGTGTAGCTCGTCCTCGATGCGCAGCAACTTCTGCTGTTCATCTTCCTTGATGGCGTTGACGGCAACTCCAGTCCAACGCGCCACTACTTCCTCGATATCGTCGCGCGTAACCGTGCCGGTGGATGAATCATCGATCTTCAATTTCTCGCGAAGAGCGCGCAGATTCTCTTTTTCCTTGCGCTCCTCCTCGGAATAGAAACGCGCCTTTTCAAATTCATGATTGGCAATGGCAGTTTCCATGCGGTGCGTGATGAACTTCACGCGCTTTTGCGCTTCGGAAACTTCCTCAGGAAGCATGGCTTGACGCAATTTCACTCGTGCACCGGACTCGTCAATCAAGTCGATCGCCTTATCCGGAAGGAAGCGGTCGGGAATATAACGGTTCGAAAGATAGACGGCATATTGGATAGCTTCGTCGGTATAGGAAACGGCGTGGAATTTTTCATAGCGGTCTCGAACGCCTTGCAAAACACGGATCGCCTCTTCCTCGTTGGGAGCGGAAACTTTGACGGACTGGAAGCGGCGCTCGAGCGAGCGATCTTTTTCAACGGACTTGCGATATTCGCCCGGAGTCGTCGCGCCGATGCACTGAATCTCACCGCGGCTGAGCGCGGGCTTTAGAATGTTGGCGGCGTCGAGAGAACCCTCGGCGGAACCCGCGCCGACAAGCGTGTGAAGCTCATCGATGAAAACGATGGCGTTTTGGCTCTCCATCAACTCCTTCATGATGGTCTTTAGGCGTTCTTCGAATTGGCCGCGGTATTTCGTGCCCGCGACAATCAAGGAAAGGTCCAAGGAAAGAATGCGTTTGTCGGCGAGGAACGGCGGCACGTCACCATCGGCAATACGCTGTGCCAACCCTTCGACAATGGCTGTTTTGCCGACGCCGGGTTCGCCGATCAGCACAGGGTTATTCTTCGTGCGGCGGCAAAGGATTTGGATGGCCCTCTCGAGCTCGCGGTCGCGCCCGACAAGCGGATCGAGCGTACCGTCCATGGCGGCTTGAGTGAGGTCCCGGCTGAATTCTGCGAGCAACGAAGTTTCTTTCGGTCGATTTACAGGCACTTTTTCACCCGCGCTGCGCGCAAGCTCCTCGCGCACGCCTGAAAGACGCAATCCCCGCTCTTGCAAAATCTCCGCGCCGAACGACTTCTCCTCACGCAAAATCCCTAACAGCAAATGTTCAGTTCCCACGTGCTTGTGATTCAGACGCTCGGCCTCTTCGGCCGCGTAATTCAGAATGCGGCGGCATTCCTGGCTGAGCGGCACCTCTACGGAGGTGGAGATCCGCTCGCGCACCGTGATGCGTGATTCGATTTCTTTGCGGATGGATTCGATCGTACCATGCGCGCGCAGGAAGCGATTGGCGAGAGCCTTGTCCTCTCGCAGAAGACCCAGCAACAAATGTTCGGTCTCGATATAGGGGCTGCCGTACTGGCTAGCTTCATATCGCGCGAAAAAAATCACGCGCCGAGCCTTCTCTGTATAGCGTTCAAACACAGGTCACCCGAGTCCTTCGAGGATAGAAGAATTTCCCGACGAGCCACGCTGATCGCCGCGAGGCGCAACAGCTCCATCATCCGACACCAACAAACCGTGCTCCAAACGCAGCACGCGATCAGCGCGCTGCGCCAAGGAAAGATTATGGGTTGCAAGAATCGAAGTTAGATGATGGGACCGGTGTAAGTGCTGCATGAGTTCGAAGATCGACTCCGTATTTTCCTCGTCCAAGTCGCCCGTGGGCTCATCGGCCAGCAACAACTTTGGCCTGGTTACTAGGGCCCGGGCAATTGCGACTCGCTGCTGTTCTCCGCCTGAGAGTTCGCCCGCACGATGCTGTGTGCGATCCGAGAGGCCAACTTCATTCAGCCACCCGCGCGCCACATTGAGCGCTCCGCTCGCTGCGCTCCCCCGAATCAACAGCGGCATCGCCACGTTTTCCAGGGCAGTGAAGTCAGCCAGCAGCTGATGTCTCTGCCAGATAAAACCCACGGCGCAGTTGCGGAAGTCTTCCAAATCGCGTTCCGCAAACCCTGCCAGCGAATTTCCGCCGAAGTATACTGTACCGCTTGTTGGCATGTCCAGCGCGGCCAAGAGATGCAGTAAAGTGCTCTTGCCCGAACCCGAAGGGCCGACCAGGGCCACCATCTCGCCCGACGTAACGGCGAAGCTTACATCCGAAAGAGCGATGATCTCGGCGGCGCCAGAGTGAAACAGTTTCCGCAAGCCATCAACGCGCAGAAGTTCCGTGGGTCCGTTCTGCGCGAATGCAGACGTTCGCCGGCTTGGCGTCATCGGTCCAGTCGTCGATGCTGCGCTTGGGCTGGTCATTGTCATCAATTTCGTCGTGCACCCGCCGTGAACTTGCTTATAAACTCCAGTAATCCCTTGTCACTTCCCGTGCCGAACCTCCAGTTACTTATCTCTTTGGATTCTGCGGCTTATCAAAAGGTCGCTTTCGGCTCGTCTTCGCAACTCCAAGTTCTTGCACATTATGAGTGCAAAAGTTCCTACCCGTCGAAAAGATCCCGACGAAATCAAGTGATCCACAACTCCATTGTAGCACGTTGTGTTTCGGCGCTCGTCTTTACGCCCGCATGCATTGCGCGGGCATAAACCGTGCCGAGTCATGGGACTTCAGTTCTGGGAAAGCGCCCCCGCAATTCAGTCCGCGCGCAAAATTTCAACCGGGAGCGTACCTGCGGCGGCGCGAGCGGGGTAAATCGTGGCGGCGATGCAAATCGCCAGCGCGGCAGCCGTGATCCAAATCGCATCCCAGCCACTCGAATGAAATGGGACGTACGGAATGGAATAGATCTCAGGGTTAAGTGGGACCAATTTCCAGCGATTCGCAATCCATGACAACGAATAGCCGACGGCTAGCCCAATTGCGGTGCCGGCGACGCCAACAAGCAGCCCTTGCAACACGAATATGTTGCGCACCTGAATGCGTCGCGCTCCCAAAGCCATCAGGACGGCTATATCATGCGCCTTATCCGTGACCGTCATCGCCAGCACGACCAGAACATTGAGCCCCGCCACAAAGGTAATCAAACCAATGAAAATAGCGGTAACCAGTTTCTCGAGGCTCATCGCGCGGAAGAGTGCCTGATTCTCTTCCATCCATGTGCTGGTGTGATAGCCAGGCCCTGCCTCGCGCGCGAGAACCGCCGCAATTTTTCCAGCATCGTCGAGGTTGCCCACGCGAATCTCGAGAAGACTGACGACGTCACCGATTCCAGCGAGCTCCTGGGCATCATGGAGAGTGACGAAAGCCCAGTTGGCGTCGTAATCGTAAAACCCGGAATTGTAAACTCCCGTAACGCGAAATCGCCGCGTGCGCGGCTGCATGCCGAAAGGTGTCAGACTACCCTGCGGACTCAGAACCGTGACGTAATCTCCTGCTTTGATCTTCAAATTATCCGCAAGGATATTGCCGACCAGAATCGCGGGGATGCCGCTGGAATCGGCCGTGAAGTTGTCATTGCCAGTCACGAGATGGTCGAGCGCCGAGTCCCATCGCTTTTCGAGCCGAGGATTAATTCCTTTCAGAACTACACCTTCTGTTTGGTTGCCCGCCGACAGGAGCACCTGGTTGTACACGGCTGGAGTTATGGATTCCACGCCTCGCGTCGGAGCCAAGCGCGTCATTAGTTGCACATAATCTCGGATTCCCTGGGTTCCGTTGGGTTTGATGTTGACGTGAGCCGTGACGCCCAGCAGACGGTTACGAATTGCGAGGCTCGAGCCTGTATTCATCGCCAACGCGATAACCAGCGTGGCGACTCCTGCGGCGACACCTGCGATCGAAAGAAAAGTCACCAGGCGCAGAACCGGCGGTTTGTATTTGGAGCGCAGATACCGCCGTGCAATCATCCATTCGAAGCTCATTTTGTTTCTTCATTCGCCGCCGCGGCGTCAGTATCGGAATCCTTTTGCGGGCGAAGCGTCGGGAAAAGAATGACCTCGCGGATCGAATGCGAATCCGTGAGCAGCATAATCAAGCGATCGATGCCAACGCCTTCGCCCGCCGTGGGTGGCATGCCATGGGCCAACGCGCGGATGTAATCCCAATCGATTTCCTTGGGCACTTCTGCGCCACCAGTTTCGACTTGTGCGCGAAAACGGCGCTCCTGGTCCGCTGGGTCGTTGAGTTCGGAGAAGCCATTGGCAAGTTCCATGCCTTCGATGAACAACTCGAAACGCTCCGTCACTGATGGATCATCCTTCCGGCATTTCGAGAGCGGAGAAATGTCCGTAGGAAAATCATAAATAAAAGTAGGCTGAATCAGGTGCGCCTCGGCAACGGCCTCAAAAAGCGCCCCAGTCAATTCTCCCGCGGAAGATTTGTCCAGGTCGCGAATTAAGTCGAGCCCCTTGCCCCGGGCAAAATTGTTGTAGCGTTCGGCGACGCTGCGCGGACCTTGCGACGTGTTCAGTTCATCGGCCGAAGGCGCGTTGCCTGCATCAGTAGGCCAAAACTTGCAGATCGCTTCGCGCATGGACAATGATTCAAAATGGCTAAAGTCGAGTTCGTGTTCGCCATATTTTATTCTCATGCCACCCGAAACGTATTTCACGAGCCCTGCAAATAACTCCTCCGTCAGTTTTATGAGGTCGCGGTAATCGCTGTAGGCCTCGTAAAATTCGAGCATCGTAAATTCCGGAGTGTGGATAGCGTCCACGCCTTCATTGCGGAAATTGCGATTGATTTCGTAGACGCGATCGATTCCCCCCACGATGAGGCGCTTCAGGTAAAGCTCCGGCGCAATGCGCATGTAGAAATCCACGTCAAAGGTGTTGTGGTGAGTAATAAACGGACGCGCTGTGGCGCCGCCGAGAATGGGGTGCATCATCGGCGTTTCGACTTCCAGATAGCCGCGAGCATCGAAAAATTCGCGGATGTAGCGAATGATCCCCGCGCGCTGAACGAAGATATGGCGCACGCGCTCATTGGCGATCAGATCGAGGTAGCGTCGTCTGTAGCGCATCTCCACATCGGCCAAACCGTGCCATTTCTCCGGCAACGGGAGAAGCGCCTTCGTTAACAAAGTGAGTTTTTCGACCCAGACGGTCAGCTCATTTGTTTTTGTGCGAAACAGGTGCCCGGAGACACCGATTACGTCACCCATATCGAGCAGCTGAAAGAGTTGAAATGCTGTGGCTCCCACAGCGTCGAGCTTCACGTAAATCTGTAGCTTTTGACCCTGTCCTTGGATATGCGCGAAGCCGGCCTTGCCGTGGAGTCGAATGGTGAGAATGCGACCAGCAACCGAAACGTTCACCTTTGTTTCTTGGAGTTCGGCCGCGCTTTTCTCGCCGTACGCGGTGACGATCTCCTGCGCCGTTTGCTTCCAAGCGAATTTGTGCGGATAAGGGTCAAAACCCAAACCAGCTACTTCTTCCAGTTTCTTCTGTCGTTGCAGAAGTTGATCGCGCGGTTCGAATTCCAAGCGGCACTCCGTTTCTCGTTGAGCGGTGCGCAGTATAGCGAGCGCGTTCGCAAAGCGTCAAGGAAGCGCCGAAATCCCGTCAAGGAAGCGGCGGGGCTTCCCTAGTCTGGTATAATGCCGGACGGCTTTCTGGGGCCATCGTGTTCTGGCGAAAAAAGCAAGATTCATCGAGCTGTCGAGGCTCGGTACAAGACGACTGGGTTGCACGGCTTCCGCAACACAAGCACGACTTCTATGAGAGTCTCGTGCGGGATTGGGAGAATGCCTACGCAATTCTTTCCGTGGTGCTAGATGAAGCCCTCGCGCACAGGTCGCAGGGAGAACTCGTCAGGGCGCGAGAAGGCGCTCAGGTAGCCGCCGCCGTAGTAAACCGCCTAGGAGAGCCGCTGCTGGCTGCTTATCGGACACTCGAAGTGCGGGGTCGTCGATTGGCTGACATTCCGGTCGTTAGCCCCCTCAACCCAGACTTTTTCCGCGGCGAAACCGCCCAACAGAATGCCACTTGGAATCAACTGCTACATCGAATTCTGTTCGGGAGCCGCTCCAGGTATCTGCACAAGCTACGGGCTCTCGAAATGACAGTCTGCACCGTGGTTGATCATTTTCAAGAGACTGCCGAGGAGCTTGCTGATGGAGTCCAGGTCCACCCGCTGGAATCTTGGTCCGCCCTCGATACGTTGCACTATGATTTGAACACTTGCCTGCGCGAATCAATCGTGATGCTAAAATCCTTTCTCCGAGTATTACCGGATGCGGGTGTGGACGGACTCAGGGACGAGTTGAATGCCTCGGCCTCTGCGGTTCGCGCCCGCACTCGCCCCAAGCTATCCAGGCTGACGCGAGTTTCCTCCTAGACGCGCGGGTAAATTCTGAAGACAATGGACGGGTAACGAAGTGCGCTGCCTCGATTGGGCGGCACAATTCGGGCGCCGGTGAGTTTATTGCCATCCGATGCGTCCTGGGAACATCTAAGTACAACTCATGGAACGGGCGTCGCATCGGAACAAAGGGTGCGCCGCGACGGGTATCGTGGCCCGAACGAGGCGAGACGAAAACGGAGAGATGCCGGAGGCCGATGCGCTCCGGCTGGCGCAACAGGGCGACGCGGCTGCGTTCGAGCGAATTTACCAGCTGCACAATCGCCGGGTCTACTCATTATGCTTGCGTATGGTTGGCAATACGGCGGAAGCAGAGGACCTGACTCAGGAAGCATTCCTGCAACTGTTTCGCAAGATTGCAACGTTTCGCGGGGAGTCGGCCTTTTCGACTTGGCTTCATCGCTTGGCCGTCAACGTAGTGTTAATGAGGTTGCGGAAGAAGACTGGGTCGGAGACTTCGCTGGAAGAAGTGACGGAGCCGGACGAAGAAACCGGTGGACCACGCAAAGATTTTGGCGGACCCGACCTGGGATTGAGCGGCTCCATCGACCGGGTAAATTTGCAAAGAGCCATCGATCAGTTGCCGGCGGGTTATAAGTCTGTGTTCGTGCTGCACGATGTGCAGGGTTACGAGCACAACGAGATTGCAGAGATCATGGGTTGTTCGATTGGAAACTCGAAATCGCAATTGCATAAGGCGCGCATGAGATTGCGAGATCTGCTGCACGAACGAGAAAGGGCCAGAGCCAGAGAAGAGCGCGAGGCTTTCAAGCGCGATTCCGAGGCCGAGGAATAGACATCATGTCTGCCATGAATTGCGAGAAGTTCTGGGAATTCAGCGAACAGTGGATGGACGGCGAACGCCATCCTGAAGCAGTGTCGCACGCCTCTGCATGTGTCCGCTGCAAAACGCTGATTGAGGACCTGGAAAGCATCCATAAGGCTGGCGCTGCGCTCGCGATGACCGCAGAGGAACCACCTGCGCGCGTCTGGCTCGCAATCAGAGCGCAACTGGAGAAAGAAGGACTGATCCGGCCGCGTCGGACCGGATGGCGGGAGAGATTTGCGGCCTTCGAGGCATTCCGACCCGCTTTCGCTGGAGCCTACCTTTCTCTTATCATCGCCGGATCTGTGGCGCTCGGCTGGCAGGCAAACCCAAACCATCGTCTCCAAGACCAAGCCGAGTGGCTGAATCACGCGCAGGCGACAATGGCTTCCGTTGAGGCGGGGTTTACAACCACTAAGGGGACGAACGTTTCCGCAATCCAATCGGAAAATTCAGACGTGACGGCTACGCTGAATAAAAATCTAGCCATTGTTGACAACATGATTTCAATGTGTGAAAAAAGCGTGCGCGAAGATCCGCAAAACGAAATGACCCGGGATTACTTGTATACGGCCTATCAGCAGAAGGCGGACCTTCTAGCCACCATGGCCGATAGCGAGGGACGATGACGGCAATCTCTTTTTCCTCGAAGCCCATGTGGCGAGCGGGCAGTGGCTTTGCCGCCGTTTTGCTGCTGGGCGCGTTTTCTCCACTCTACGCGCACCACCTCGAAAAGCAATTCACCGTTCAGTCCCATCCGCTGATCACGCTGCACAATCCGAGCGGCACGGTGACTATCTCATCGTGGGATAAGCCCGAAGTGATGGTGGTGGCGGATCACGGAAGCGAGAAAATTGAAGTGGATGCGGAACAAAACGGAAATCGAGTCGACGTGGTCACTCACCTGCTTTCAGAAAGCATTAGTCCCGAAGAGCTCCGCGCGAATTACGTCATCACCGTCCCGGAAGATTCAGAACTGCAGATTCACAATGACTCAGGCGCAGTGGGTGTTTCGAAGATTCTTGGCGATATGAATGTCGAGACAGTAGCAGCGGGCGTGGATGCCGAAGACATAGGGGGATATCTTGTCGTTCAGACCGTCGGAGGCGCTTTCGCATGCATGCGGTGCACCGGGCGCATCGAAGTACATTCGATCAGCGGCGACGTACGGCTGGTGGATGATCACAGCTCGAGCATTTTCGCGCAAACTTCGACGGGTAACATCGTGCTCGACGGCGATTTTTTGCCAAACGGCGTCTACCGCCTGAAGAACTACAGCGGTGCAATCAATGTGCAGTTTTCACCTGGCGATTCGTTCGATGTGAGCGCGACGTCGCTCTACGGCAAAGTGGACAACCAGGCGAAGTTGATTCCTCCCAACCATCCGAACCAGCGGCCGCCGCGCTATTCGCGCAGTTTGTTCGGCAGTTTCAATCAAGGCCGGGCGAAGCTCGAACTATCCTCGTTCAATGGTACAATCAACATCCACAAGCGTGACTAACGCTCCCAATCTTAACAACAGAAATTATTCACCCGGAGTATCTCAGGCCACTGCGCGTCTCAATCGCCGGTTGATCGCCTTGACTGGCTTCATGGGCTGCGGGAAATCCACCGTAGCGCGGCTGCTCGCGCGCCAGATCGGGTGGATTCACGCGGATCTCGATAAACGCATAGTCGAGCGCGCCAATATGGCGATATCCGACATTTTTGCCCAGCTGGGCGAGCCCGCATTTCGCAAGATCGAACACGAGGAATTGAAACGAATTCTGGGAGAGTCCGCAGAAGTGGCGCGGCCAACCATCATTTCGCTAGGCGGCGGAACCATGGCCCAGGCGCAAAACGTAGAGGCGCTGCGACAAGCGGGCTGTCCCACGGTATGGCTGGATTGCCAGGTTGACGAACTTCTCAGGCGCTGTTCGCACATCACCGACCGGCCGCTCTTCCGCGACGAAGCAAGTTTTCGACAGCTGTACGCGCAGCGGTTGCCGTTTTACGAATTGGCCGAACATCGCGTGGAGAGCGCGGTCGAGCCGCTCCGCGTGGTCCAGAACATCATTGCGCTCGGTATATTGGAAGGAGTCCCCAGGTGAGCCGAAGTTTAAGACTGGCACGTCGTTGTGCGCTGATGCTGGGCACGATACTCTGGCTGGTGCCAACGGCACGTGCTCAGACTCTCGCTTCCGACAAGGGCAAGTTCCGTGACATGGTCAACGGAAAGCAAGTCGGCTCCGAGCAATTTGAAATCGAACCGAGCAGCGGAGATTGGGTGGCGCGAGGTACTTCAGTTGTGAAAGCTGCGCAGGGCCCGGAAACGCATATAACTTCGTCGTTGAAACTGCACAGCGACGGCACTCCACTGCATTACGAATGGACTACGGTGACTGGTCCGAAAAACGCGACGTCGTCGATCGATTTCGACAATGGCACGGCTACGATTCACTTGCAGGTCAATGGAGGGAAACCGTTCACGCAGCAGTTTTTCTTCAAGACCCCCATCGTCGCGATTCTCGACGACAATCTCTATCACCAGTACGCGATCCTCGCTGATCTGTATGACTGGTCGAAGAAGGGGCAACAAACTTTTCCGGTTTTGATTCCCCAGGAAATGACGCCAGGAACAATCACCGTAGAAGCCCTCGATCCCGAGGATCGAGGTGGGAAAAGCCTGCAGCGCCTGAAGGTGCATAGCCAAGATCTGGAAATCACTTTATATCTTGACGGAAAGCGTTTGATCCGAATTGCGGTTCCCAGCGCGAACGCGGAAATTGTTCGCGAGTAGAATTCTCTTCGTCAAAATAAAAAAGGCCCGGGTTTCAGATCCCGGGCCTTTTTTCTTGGCCTACAAAAGAAACGAGCTCAGAGCACCGCAGACCGCGTCCCTATCGGATGCTCCGCCGGCGCTTCTATCGTCACAGGTACCTTCATCTCTGAGCCTTGACGAATAATCGTAAGGGACACACTCTTCTGCTCGCGCTGGTCTCGCAGGTGTTCCCGCAAATCGTCAACCGTCTTCACGGCGGCACTACCGACGTGAGTAATCACGTCCCCGGCCTTTAATCCCGCCTTCGCTGCGGCACTGTTTGGGCTAACTTCTCGAATCAAAACTCCCGCTCCCTCCGGAACATGGAAGTACGCGCCGAGTTGCCCGCTGATATCCTCCGCTTGAACGCCGAGCACTGGCGTCATGCTGGGGAAAAGTTCTGGCATACTGAACTTGAAATTGAAGTTGCGCGCCGGAAGGACCTCTCGAAGGCGGGTGTCCATGCTCCGCGCGCTGTTTCCAACTTGAACGGTAAATTTTTCATCGTGCCCATTGCGGGTGACTTCGACCGTCACCGATCGCCCTGGAGGCGTCTCGCGCACAAGGCGACGAAATTGCACGGTTCCCTCAACGGGTTGGCCATCGTATTCGAGAATCACGTCTTTTGCCTCCAGGCCAGCCTTGGCAGACGGGCTGTCTGGCAGAACGTCGGAAACAATCACGCCTTCAGGTCGAGGTAGATTGAGTTCTTTGGCTTTCTCCGGCGTAACCTCGGCAATCTCAATTCCCAGCCAGCCGGCATCGTCGCTCGCATCCAGAAGCCCCTGTGTTTGCGCGAAAAGTTGCTGTCCTTGCGCCGCAACGACTTGCGCGTCAGCCTCGATTCCTGCCTGCTGTGCATGCAACTGGGCAGTGAGCCTGTTCAGATCTGCTCGATTCGTCAATCCGTTCTCGACCATTTCTTTAGCCACCTCCGACTGAAGTTCCCTGGCATTTCTCTGAATTTCTCGCGCCTGTGCTTCCATGTCCGCCCGAAGCCGTTTCATGTTCAGTTGCCACTGAGACTGATCGACAGCTTGGCTAAGGCTCCCCGAAGCCGCCTGTGCCTGCGGCGAAACCACTGCAGGCGTCTGTGCCGATTGCGCATAGGCGACTGCAGCGAGCACACCTAGAATTGTGACCGCGAAAGCTCCCTGCTTGATATACGTAGTAGCTCGCATTTTTGTTCTCCGTCCCAGAATTTTCCCGCCCAGCTAAACCGTTGGATGTCCTTGCACCAACCGAATGCCCCCATTCACGGTGCTCATCGAGATATCACCGCCGCCAGTCCCGAGTTGGCCCCGAAACCTCCGCGGGTTGTAAGCGTTGAGCGTTCGCAAGGGGAAGTCGGAATGAAAATCGCCGTTTCGATTTGCCACGTTGATTTCAGCATCCGCATCCGCGGGCAATGAAAGCACAACCGAACCGTTGACCGTGGCCAGTTGGATTGGATCGCCCTGTGGAAGCCTCTTCAATTCGAGCCGCACGTCTCCGTTGGTGGTCCTGGCATTGAAGCGGCCGTCGCTGTCGAGCACCTCGACACTGCCATTTATAGAGTCGAGCGTACCCGTCCCGGAGACTCCTCGCACGTGCACATCGCCGTTTACCGTGTCAACGTTCGCCAGTTGGACGTGGTACGGCACGCTGACGTGATATTCGACCGTGACTTCGACACCGCTACCTTGCGGATAGTGCGTGCTCACAGCCATGCGCTCACCATCCGACTCCACGCTGATCTGCACATGATCAAGGTCCGCTGGATTGTGTAGAGCCGTCTTGATTGCGCGAACTTCCACTTGATTGCGATCCCAGCCGTCAAGGCGCACTGAACCGTTTATGTTTGCCAGTGAAAAACTCCCTCCGGGCTGCAGAGGGTATGTGTGGTCGAACACCTGCGTGGACGCGCATGTTGGCAGCGCTGCGAAGAAGAGCGCGCCCAAGAACGCAACAGACAGCCACGTGGTTCGACAAGCGCAGAAAAGAGTCGATTTTTGCATCACTGGAATTATCAAGTCGATCGGCCGGGTCGTCGCTCGAATCATCACTGCCCTCCTGAACTCAAGAGTGGTACTTGGCCCGTGTTTGCGAAAACGCGTCTCCGTTTTTGCGCTTCAATTCTGAGGCGGAGGCGGCGGTATGGGAATTTTCATGTTCGCCAAATCCATCTCAAGCTGGCGGCGAAGCTTGTCCATTTGCTCTTTCAACAGATCCATCTGGTGTTTTTCTTGATTCGAATCGTTCAGAACCAAACGAATGTTGCCTGAGACGGTGCGAAGTACGAGCGTCGCGCCACCGCCGTTGAGTTCTCCTACCGCGCGAACGGCGTGGCTGCCTTCATCCGGTTCGCCGTAGGTCACCTTCAGCGGGAATGCCGGGTCGACGATAACGCGATGATCGCCGCCGAGTTCAACCTGGGCGTCGACAGTTACGGGGAGCAGCTTTGGAAGATAAACGACGATGTCGCCTTCACCGGCCGCCAGGCGGCACGGAGTCGTGAGCTTTGCACCGGGACCGAACCAAGCCGTGATGCCACCGGAACCAGTCGACGCCCGCACGGAATTTTCAACCTGCATCAGATAAACATTCCCGGCTCCGGTCTCCAGCTCTGTTGGCCCGGAGGCGCGGACAATCCGAATTCCACCGCCTCCCGTGCGTGCGCGAATCAGGCCTGAGGCCTCGCCCACGTCAATCTGGCCACCGCCGGTGCTCACTATCAGTCCGGAGCCTGAATGCTCGAGCGAAATATTCCCCCCGCCGGTTTCGAGCTTGCCGGCACCACCTATCGACGCCACGCGAATGTGCCCGCCGCCCGTGCGCAAGACGGCCGTGCCCGCCACTGGACCCACAGTAATGTTGCCGCCACCGGTCGTTGCTACTAGGTCATTTCCTGCATTCTTAACAGAGATGTGCCCGCCGTCCGTGACCAGTTTGGCAGGACCCTCGATCTCGCCCGTGGATATATTTCCGCCGTTAGTTCCAATCGAAACGCGGCCTTGGATGTCACCGACGACCACATTCCCGCCTTGCGTGGAAACATCGAGGTTGTAGTTCCGCGGCACGGCCACTTCGAACGTCACGGAAAGATGCTGTCCCCAACCGTGGTGCGGGGTGTGCGCGAACAATAGGACGCCGTCGGGTGTACTGCGTGCCACCACGCTGAACGCATCCAGGATTTCATGCGCGCTTGAATCATTCGATCTCACTTCGAGGTGTACGCGATAATCGACGGTCGGCGACTCATGCGTACTGATATGGACGTCGCCTTCATCGGCGATAAGATGCAACCGCAGGCCCGCGCTCGTCGAAAACTGGCCTGTCTTATCGGCTGACAAACCGTCGGAGCCATTCTTCGCTTTCCGTTTCGCAAACGCGAGAGGCCCGAATGCCAACACTGCGGCCAGAGTCAGGACGCCGCATTGCCAATACCGCTGCTGAATGGATCGTCTAGCTCCCATTTACTTCTGCCCCGCTGGAGTCTGCTGAATTGCCGCAGCACTCTGCAGCCGGATGTAATTGTTCGGGTCGGTACGCATCCGGTCGCGAAGAACGGTGAATGCATGAGGATCGGAAAGCAGCGCGCCACGCGCAGAAAATGCGCGAAGCGAGTTGATGGCCTCGACGCGGACACCAATGTTCGCGTCCTTAACCAGCGCATCGAGCATCGTCTGAACCACTTGCTGATTCGGTTGGGCCTCAGTCAACGCCTCAAGCGCCTTCAATCGCACAGCCGCGTTGCGATCAATGCGCACTGCTTGGCACAGCGCCTGCTGCACGTCGGGATCATTTGCGCGAGTTCTCAGCAATTCCACCGCGTTGATTCGCACATCTGGACCGAATCGCCGGTTGTTGTGGAGCACGTACAGCAGCACCTGCTTTACTTCCTTATCATCAACAGTGCCTTGAACCACGACTGGTTTCTCGGTAGTCATCTGCACTTCGACGCGAGGCAGGCGATTATCAGCGGTTGGAGTCCAATTGATTCCGGAAACAGCGGCGGTCTGCAATTCTTGATTGTCCATCGTCATCGAGCCCAACGTCGCTGGCGGTCGCGCTGGGGAGGAGGTGCCCACCTGCGACCAC
>DATGJE010000306.1:0-3352 GCA_035295305.1 Candidatus Acidiferrales bacterium
GATGAGGCGCAGGAGCATGCGCGCGAGAGTAGTCTTGCCGCAGCCCGATTCGCCAACGATGCCGAAAGTTTCGCCACGGAGAATCTTCAGGCTGACGCCGTCGACGGCTTGCGTGCGGCCTTGAGTATTTTCCCAGGCGGCGCCGGAGACGGTGAAGGCTTTGCGCAAATTGCGGGCTTCGAGGAGTGGAATGACGTCGGTCATGCGATGCCGTTTCGGCCGGCGAGAAAACGAATGCTCGGCGCTTTGCGCCGACGGGCGGAGTAAACGCCGCCCCTACGAAGACAAAGGCACACAGGCTGAGGCCTGCCTGCGGCAGGCAGGCCTGTGCCGCGCGCGATGCCTCGGTCAGTCCCGATGAAAAGTATCGGGACGTAGGGGCTGTAGCGCCTGAAAGGCATCGGGACCCTTCCTTCGTTCCTTCCTGCGTCAGGATAAACAGGGCAGGCGGGACCTGAGCTACAAGAGAGATGGGCCGTCATTGTTTTTGGGCCACGATGAAGACGGCGGTGTGGAGCAGTTCCATGTCTGGGCGAGCGTCGGCTGCGGCGGCGATTTCCTTCGGCGAAGGCGGCGCTAGGATTTTGGGGCGAAAGCCGGCCGTGTCGCCAGGGATGGAAGATTCCAGGAGGCGGCGAACGTCCTCGTACACAGCATCGCCACGATTCCAACCGGCGGTGCGCATCCACACTTCGAGCGAGCGCGGGTGATCTTCGGTGCCGCTTGCGAGAATGCGAAAGCCGCACGAGGCGAGCAGGCGTTCGAATTCGCTAAGCGGCAAGGCACGCGTGTGCGAGGGATCGCGGACCCACTCAATATGATTGCACGCGGCCGCGCGAGACGCGTCTTCGGGAACGACCATGTCGAGGAGACCGAATTTGCCGCCGGGCTTCAGGATGCGAGCAATCTCGCGAATCGCGGCGACGGCATCGGGAAGATGATGAATGCTGTAGCTGGTGACAACGATGTCGAAGGTAGCGTCGGGAAACGGCATGGCGAGCGCGTTGCCGCGCAGCGGACGAAAATTATCGAGATGATTTGCGATGGCGTCTTTCCGCGCGCGTTCGAGCATCGCCGGCGTCAGGTCGAGGCCGGCAATCCAAGCGACATGTTTTGCGAAGGTGCGCGCGAGCGTTCCGGGGCCGCAAGCGACGTCGAGCGCACGCTCGTTGCCGGATGGCGCGATGAGCTTGAGCAGATGTTCGGCTTCGGCGACGCGATCAACTAGAGCGAAATCGGCGAAAACGCTTGCGGTGCGCGTGAAGCGGTCGCGCACCAGATCCATTTGCTTTTGCTGCGCGATATTTTGGTCGCTCGCTGTCATGGCACGAGGATACAACGAGCGCGATGTTCCGGCGAGGCGAGTCGCAAGTCGGGGACGGCGGCGTCGCATTCGGCGCGATGATACGGGCAGCGCGGCGCGAAGGCGCATCCGGGCGGAAGTTCGTCAAGACGCGGGACGGCGCCGGGAATCGGGACAAGTTTGCCGCGCTTGAGGCGGGGCGCGGCGCGAAGCAGACCCTCGGTATAAGGATGTCGCGGATTGGTGAGTACTTCGAGGGTGGGTCCGGTTTCGACGATTCGCCCGGCGTACATCACGGCAATGCGATTCGCGACTTCGCCGACGACTCCCAAATCATGCGTGATGAAAAGAAGCGTCAAGTGCAATTCCGCGCGAAGGCGCATGAGGAGTTCGAGAATTTGCTTTTGCACGGTGACGTCGAGCGCGGTGGTGGGCTCGTCGGCGATCAGCAGGCGCGGGCGCATGGCGAGAGCCATCGCGATCATGGCGCGCTGGCGAAGGCCTCCGGAAAGTTGGTGCGGGAACTGACGCGCGCGCTGCGCAGGCTCGGGAACGGAGGCGCGTTCGAGCGATTCGATGGCGCGGCGGCGAATTTCGGCTCGCGTGAGCGATGGCTCATGCGCGCGAATGGCTTCTTCGATTTGCGCGCCAATGCGCATGACGGGATCGAGGGCGGTCATCGGCTCCTGAAAAATCATGGCGATTTCGCGGCCACGCAGTTTGCGCATTTCTTCCGGCACGAGTCCGGCAAGATTCAAGCGCCCCCCGATTCCATTCTTCGAGATTTCCAGCCACGCGCGTCCGGCGCGGCGCGCGCCATGCGGTTCGAGCCCCATCAGGCCAAGCGAGAGCATCGTCTTGCCGCAGCCGGATTCGCCGACCAGGCCGAGCGCTTCGCCTTCGTCGAGGCGCAGCGAGACTTCGTTTACCGGGCGCACCCAGCCGCGCGGCGTCGGCAACTGCACGGTGAAATTTTCGAGATCGAGCAATGCGGCCATAAACGAACCTCTACATCTCAAATCCGAGATCTCTTGCTCGGGTTAGATATGCATTTGCTTTTGCCCAATCGGCTTCTACGCCGGGAGCCCCGGTAAAGTAAATTGTGGCCAGATTGTTGTAAGCGAGTGCCGACAGATTGCCCTCCAGAACATTGTGCTCTGCCACTTTCTTGTAAAGCTCAACGGCCCTCTTGCCATCGCTCTCCACGCCCAAGCCTAGGTGATAGAGAGACGCAAGATTACATTGCGCCTTCGGATTGCCAGCTTCGGCAAGTGGAACAAGCAGCGCAACAGCCACAGAATAATTACCTCGATTCAATTCCTCGATTGCTTTCAACACTTCCGGAGAATCGAACTCGGCCATGGGAGGATGATAAAACCGAACGGGAATCGGCGAAATGATTAAGAGATGTACTAGCGCGTAGAACGCACAGGCTGGTGAGCAGTTAACGTTCGACGAAGGACTTTAGCCTAGAGAGCGTCTGATCCCACTGCTCGGAGACGAGATCGAGATACTTCTTGAGTTCGCCGAGCGGCTCGGGATGGAATTCGAACAGGCTCTCGCGACCGGAGCGGACGCTGCACACGAGTCCCGCGCCCTCTAGTACTCGAAGGTGCTTGGTGATGGCCTGCCGCGTGAGCCTGGAACCCCGGGTCAACTGAGAGATGGAACGCGGCTGACCTCCGCAGAGCTGGGCGACGAGCAAGAGCCGCGTCTTGTCACCCAGCGCGGCAAAGACGGGCGCGTGGGCGCGGCGTTTGAGGGCAACGCGGCTACGGGTTCTGTGCGACATAGCTCTCGATGTTTTTCATTTGCTGGTCCCAGCCGCCATCGTTTCTGCGGAAGGCTTCGAGACGGCGGTCGTCGGGGAGTTTGTCGAAGCCGGACTCGGTGAGCAGCAGCAACGTGCCGCTGGCGGTCTTCTCCAGCCTGAATTCGACGAGCGTGGTCGGTTCGCCTGAGTAGTCCTGCTGGTAATCCGCTTTGTCGAAAGACTTGGGATGCGGCCAGGTGAAAGAAAAGAGGCGCTCGTGCTCCATTTTCTGCACG
>DATGJE010000307.1:0-11493 GCA_035295305.1 Candidatus Acidiferrales bacterium
TGGAGGCACGCTGAGGTTAACTTCACCGCTTAAACGAGTCGAGCTCGGACGCGTCATAGTTCCCACTGCTACACCGTCCAGGACAGAGCCATTCAGTTCGACCCTGCGCAATCGCACTTCCTTGCACACTGAAAACCAACGCCGTGTCGCTCGCGCAAATATTTTCAACATCGCATTTTAGTCTTACTAACTATATATATATGATACGCTTACAGGAATCCGCCGGTCCCGTTAAAGAACCGCGTACCAACACTCTGCACTCGATTTAACTTAACAATAGTCAGTTCCGATAGGAAAATATTTTCACTTTCCGGAAGCCATTTTCCCGTTCTTTCGGATCCCCACTCCTGCGGAAATGGACGTGAACGGTTTCCTTCTTGGGAATTGTCCCAGCGCGTTACAAACAAGCAGCAATAGTTTGCAAGTTTCATGTTGAAACGTGTTTGTTATCAATCATTTATAGCATCTCGAAGTGGCCTGCATATTGCTCGCTACTTCTCGTACGTCGAGCAGTCGTATGGGCACGGTTTGGGTTGTAAATCCTGATGAACTGGGGGCGTCGACGATGAGAAAGCGAGCAGGGGTTCATTTCTGGGGGTTTAAATTCGTATTCGTTCTTCTGGCTGCAGGCGCAGCCTTCTGGTGCCAGTCGGCATCTGCTGCTGCGGTGAATTGTTCGAACAGTCCGGTACGCTCTTGCGGTGTTCAGTCAAATGTAGCCGATAATTCAAGCGCTCTCCACGATCTTGCTAGCTTCCGCGCGCTCTCTCGCGATTCCGAGATGACTGGCGACCACACAATGATTCTGCCTGGTCCGCAGTTATTCAAGAGACCATCTGGCGACTTCGAATTTCAAACACAGCTCGCAGCGACCCAACCCCTGCCCGAGCCATCCACGATTGTGTTGCTCTCTATGGGTCTGCTCGGGATAGCGATCAGTCTCCGGCGCATTCACTAAAGCCACGTCAGCCCGCAGTTTCATCGCTACCGACTGCGAAAATTATTTTGGTCCGCCCGCTTTCATGTTGTTGAATTCTGCGCGGACTCGCGCCCTGCCATCGCGGTCTAATCCTCGCGGAGCTGTCAAAGGTGGTCTGGTAATGCGCGGAGGGCTCCTGCCTAGCGGAACGAATCAACTGCGATAGATTCGGAGTCGCGGAATTCCACGGGAATCACGCCCGAACAGGTTCACCACGTATGATGTCATACCGTTCGATCACCGCTGCCACTCCCACATTCGCGTCGGCAGGTTCCCCAGCTTGGTTTTTCCTGTCCACTCGGACGACGCGCCCATGCGCCCGCACAAACACCTC
Organism: Candidatus Acidiferrales bacterium; assembly: GCA_035295305.1. Taxonomy (GTDB): domain Bacteria; phylum Acidobacteriota; class Terriglobia; order Acidiferrales; family UBA7541; genus DAHUXN01. The sequence continues at coordinate 1,314 of DATGJE010000307.1, forward strand.
GGTCCCCTGGGTGATTTCGGCAGGAAGCGTCAGCGTAAAATCCAACTCGGTTCCAGGTTGCAGTTCCTTGTGAAGTATGAAGTAAACGCCGCGCGTTGAAATATCGCGCGTTTGCCCATTGTGGGGAGATGCCTCTTTGTTGATGGGCAACTGAACAATCACGGGAAGGGCTAAATCGTACCGACGAGCCAACCGACGCTCCGTCATCCCCAGTGCTCCTCTCAGACTACGGTAGACAGAAACTCCCCGCCCCACGGGTTCAAAGGCAGCAATCCGGCTTCCAAACTGTTTATGCACCTAACTTCCCCGATGTTCGACCGTTTTACCCAGACCGTATTCTAATCTCTCGCGCATCACTTACAGACCTGACCCTTTCTAACGAACTCGGACAACTCCTTTGCTGACAACCTGCAACGCCGCTCCAAGCCCCGCTTTTGCCGGGAGATAACTTTTCCCAAATTTCGCAGAAAGAAACAAGAAAAATATTCTAAAGGTGTGCCTGAATCCAACTCCAAGCCCAGTACTATCCAGCCTTCTGCATGCAATATGCAAGTAGTTGCAATGCCTTGGGAATCTAAACGCCCCGAATCACGGGTGTTCCGTGTGACGCCCCCACGCGCGATCCTTTGCCAGAATCCAAATTGAACTGCCGCATCTTGTACAATAATGCCTTGTAACTGATCCCCAACATCCGCGCCGCATCCTTGCGGCACCAATTCGTCTTCTCTAGCGCGCCGGCTATCGCCTCCATCTCGGCCTCATCCTTTAGGCCCCTTACGAGCGCCTTCAGTCCCTGTTGCTCGGGCACACGAACTTCCTCGCGCGGAGAAACCCGCTGCTGCGTTTCTGTCAATTCGAGCAATTCTTTCAGGCTGCCGTCATTGTCTTCAAGAATGACGTACCGTTTCACAAAATTTTCCAGCTCTCGCAAATTCCCGGGCCACGCATACCGCAAAGTGGCTTCCAGCAGATGCTCCGTCGGCTCGGGAACGGGCTTTTGAAATTTCTCGCTGTATTTGACCAGGAAATGCCGGAAGAGCATCGGAATTTCGTCCGTACGTTCGCGCAGCGGCGGCACATGTAAGGAAAGCACACTCAGACGATAATACAAATCTTCGCGGAATCTGCCCGAGCGCATGGCATCGGCCACGTGCACATTCGTCGCTGCAAGCACTCGCACATCCACCTGAATGCCGCCGCGCGCGCCCAACCGCGAAAATTGATTGTCCTGCAGCACGTGGAGCAGCTTTGCTTGCAGATGCGGCGGCATTTCCGCGATCTCGTCGAGGAAAATCGTTCCTTTGTTGGCCAGTTCGAATTTTCCTGGCTTCGCCCGCACCGCTCCTGTAAACGCCCCCTGCTCGTAGCCAAACAGCTCCGACTCGAGGAGCTCGCCCGGCAGCGCCGCGCAATTTACTTTCACGAAAGCTTGTTGCCGCCTCGTCGAACGCAGATGAATCATCCGCGCCACTACTTCCTTTCCCACACCGCTCTCGCCGCTGATGAAGACCGGAACGTCCACCGGAGCAATCTGCAGAATTTGCTGCCGGATCTTCAGCATCTGCGGGCTCGCAACCAGAAAAGACATATCCTCAGTCAACTGGTCGCAGTATTCGCGCAGCGCCTGATTTTCGGCCTTGAGTTGTTTCTTCTGCCGGCATTTCAGCAGTGCCGCATCCAGCTCCGGCTTCTCGAATGGCTTCGTCAAGTAGTCATGCGCGCCCAGGCGAATCGCCTCGACAACCGTGCTCACCTCATTGGAACAGGAAAGCATGATCACGTTCAGCCCGCGGTCCATCTGCATCAGCCGCCGCAGCGTTTCCAGCCCGTCCATCTCCGGCATCAACACGTCCAGAATCACGAAGTCCGGCTTCGCTCCCCCGCCGATCGCTTCCAGTCCCTCAGTGCCGCTCGCCGCCGCGGTCACTTCGAACCCATCCACTTCCAGGAGCGTCTGGAGATACTTTCGAATACTCGGCTCGTCATCGATAATCAGAATTTTCTCTTTATCGGCCGGAATTTCCACTTGGACCTTGGAGCCTTCACGCATAGCTATAAACCTCGACTTTCATTGGCAGCAAAAACTTGAAAGAGCTTCCGCGACCGGGTTCGCTGTCCACCCAGATCTTGCCGTGATGCGCCTGCACCAACCGTTTCGTGATCGCCAGCCCCAATCCCATCCCAGAAGAAGACGGATCGACGCGCACAAAATCCTCAAAAATTTCCTGATGAAATTCCGCCGCAATTCCTACACCTGTATCCGTCACAGAAACGAGCACGCTATTCGGCTGTGGACGTCTACCCGCGCGGCGCTCTTTTGTCGGAGTAATGGGAGAAATGCGCCGTTCCCAAAATTGCGTCTGCACTTGCAGCGTCACTTTTCCGCCGGTCGGGGTATGCTTTAGTGCATTGTCGACAAGATTGGTCACGCATTGTTGGATCTTCGGATAGTCGAATTTGAAGGCCGGCAATTTCTCATCCAAGACCACTTCCAAGCTCACGTTGGCGCGTCGAAATGCTTCTTTCCAGCGCACCACCATGTCATTCACGCAGTCCCGGATGTCATTGTCCTGGAATTGCAATACCAGTTTTCCGCTTTCCAGCGCCGTGTAATTCAAGAACGTTGACACCAGCCGGACCAGGCGGTCGCAGCTATGCTTCGATTCCTGAAGAATATCGCGTTGCTTTTCCGATAAGTTCCCCAGCGAGCCCGAAAGGAGAAGATCGTAATAACCTTTCATCACCGCCAACGGCGTTTTCAATTCGTGCGCGGCCGATCCCAAAAACACGGTCTTCTGCCGGTTCACCTCTTGCAGCCGGAGATACGCCGCCAGCAAATTCCGGTACGTGATTTCCCTCTCTTGCAGCAGATCGCGAACCGTCTGCCTCATCTGATCTTGATCGGCCGGGGCTTCGTTCGGCGCAGGCTCCGCGAAAATCACCAGCCAGTCCGGCTCCGGCAGCCAGCGGATGCGCGCTCGCGCAGGCGCGCCAGCGCATTGAATCTGCAGATTTACTTCTTGCTCTCCGCCTTCGAGTTGTCCAAAGAGACCTTTTGCATCCACGTGCAAAACGTCACGAAACAAATTCGGCTGTGCTCCATTCTCGACCGCATCCCACTGGACAGAATTTTGCGCGTGGAGGTTGGCAAACAGGACCCTCCCGCTGCGATCGGTGACCAGTAGCGGCTTGTCCAGAGCGTCCAGAAGGCTGGACATCAGTCCGAACAAAGTCGCTCCAGGCGCTTGAGGTTCGGCCGGTGCGCTCTTACTCAAAGGAACCTTTCAAATCGTCCTCGCGGAATATGGCTTCCAACTGGCCTCGCGGATCCCTGGGATTTGTCGTGAGTCTTGATGTTGGCAAAGGCCCGTGTGAAGTGTCAATGGTAAACGCGTTTGCTTTGCACTTAATATGCAAAGGAATGTCGAATTTCGGAAACAATCGAGTCACCCGAAGTCCGAGGCAGACTAAGTCGCTTTTCCCCTCTGATAACACAGCCTTTAAATGAGCAAAATAAGCCCAAGTCTAGCACTGAAATTGCTCTGCAACCCAGTACTAAAACTGGGGTTCCATGGGCCCGCAAGGATCTCTCAAACCGGGGGCGAGGGTAATGAAACTGAATGGCCATCATACGGAGCGTCGCAAATCTCCGCGTATCAGGGTCCAAGTTCCCCTCTTTATTCGAGGAAGAAATAATCAAGGCGTCGAGTTCCTGGAATTAGCGAAAACGCTTGATATTAGCGGCGAAGGCGCTAGGTTAATCAGTCCGTATGCATTGCGCCACGATGAACTCGTCCTGTTGACAATACCAGCCCCGCTCCCTAGGTCTTCCGAGTTCGGCGAATCCGGCACGCCGCCAATTCAGGCCCGCGTGCGCCGATTGGAGTCCAGTGGCGACATGAAACTGGCTGCCGTTGAATTCCTAAAACCTCTAGAATAGAAGAGAGTTAACTAACGCACTACCCCCAATAGAGTGCACCATATTCGCAAGAAGTACGAATTCGTTTCCCTTCGTCCCACCCTCACCTCCGCCGGATCGCGTGTGTGACGCACCCTCGTCGCCCTTCATCCTTCCGATTCAGTGACATACCGATTCGCACTCCCGAATAAATTCCTTGAGCGTTGGCATTGTCATTGCTATGCTCACCAACGTCCCCGCAGGAGCCACTCACATAGAAGTGGGCTGTATAATCCCGAAAGAGTAAGACCAACACTTTGATGCCCCAGCCATCGGAGTCTAATCCACCGCTGCACGCCGACGACTCGTTCTTCGACCTGCTCGTCGAAACTCTCGAGAACGTCGAGGAGCCTGTCCGCGGACTGTTCCTTCAGCAGTTCTTCAAATCCATCGCGCGTATCGATTTGTCGTCCGCGCAAAGCCTCGATTACTGGACTCAGATCCTCGCGCGTCGCGCTGAACTTTCCGAAAGCACGGGCAAGCGCGTCTCTCTCAGGACCGCCATGGTCGATGTCCTCGCGGCCACCAATTTCCTGCGCGTGCCCATTCTCGTGGAGTATGAGGAGTTTAAGAAACTTCAATTAAATGCCGCGACGGACTCGCTCACAGGTCTCTATAATCGCCGGCTTTTCGAGGAATACTGCGATAAGGAATTTAATCGCGCTAAGCGCTACGGACAGCATCTCGCGCTTGTGCTGCTCGATCTTCACCGTCTAAAAGAAGTCAATGACCGCTATGGGCACTTGCGCGGCGATGAGGTTCTCCAGCTCGCCGCAGCCACTCTCCGAAAAAACTTACGCGCCTCCGATTTTGCCTTTCGCATTGGGGGAGACGAGTTTGCCCTGCTCCTTCCCCAAGCGGATCCCGAGCAAGCCGCCACTCTGTGTGATCGTCTCCGAGCCAATTTCGAATCGGATTCGGCTCCCCTGAAACTCGGCACCCCAGTGACCATCGACTACGGCGTTGCCGTCCATCCTCAGGATGGCGACACCAAAGAAATCCTCGTTCGCTTGGCTGACGAACGTCTTTACCAACTCAAGAACGCCCAACGCGCGCAGGCGCGTCCGGCAGACGTTCCCAAGCACGCGCCCTCGATTCGCACCGAACCTGCCGCCCCCACGCGCATCGTGCCTCCACATGCCTCCAAAGCAACCCCGGCTTCTGTTGGACCATTCGCCGCTTCTCGCGAAACTCCCAAGCAGCCTCCGCAGTCTGAGCGCCGCAAATGGGAACGCGTCTCGCTCGCCGGAACCCACGCGTATGCCGTCATCTCCGGACACGAAACGAAAAACGCAACGGTTATGGACCTTTGCACTGGCGGATTGTCTCTCATTGTCGACAACGCGGAAGGCTTGGCCTCTCCGTTTTTCGCTGTCCTTCACGTTCCCATCTTGCCGCCTCTTCGCGTCAATCTGCGCAAAGTCCACACCCGCAAAATCGAGAACGGCCGCACCCAGATTGGTTGCGCCTTCGTCTCCTGATTCTCACCCGATTATTTTAGGACGTAGGAGCGATACAGTGTGTCGCGCTGTGCGGGCATGTAACCCGCGTCGGTGATGATGCGGCGAAGCTCGGATTCATTCGTGCGGTTGCGGACTCCCGCGGCGTAAACCACGTTTTCCTCGATCAAAATACTGCCCACGTCGTCGGCGCCGAATTGCAAACCGACCTGGCACACTTTAATTCCCGGCGTCAACCAGCTCGATTGAATGTGGTCGATGTTGTCCAGATAAAGCCGGCTGATCGCCAGCGTCTTTAAATACTCAACCGCGGTCGCCTCTGGAACTTTCTTGCCCAGCGGCGTATTTTCCGGCGCAAACATCCACGGAATGAAAGCCGTGAAACCGCCCGTGTCTTCCTGAATGCGGCGCAGCCGTTCAAAATGATTCACGCGGTGGCGATATTCCTCGCCGCAGCCAAACATCATGGTCGCCGTCGTGCGTATGCCCAGCGAGTGCGCGGTGCGATGCATCAGCTCCCATTCATCCGCTGAGCATTTCAAGCGCGAAATGCGCGAGCGAATTTCATCGTCCAGAATTTCCGCGCCGCCGCCGGGGATGGAATCGAGGCCTGCGTCCGCCAGCCGTGCGATTGTGTCACGAATCGAAAGCCCGGAAACTTCGGCGATGCAGGTGATCTCCGGCGCGGAAAAGCAATGCAGATGGATCCACGGGTAGCGCTGCTTGAGCGAGCTGAGCAGATTTTCGAAGTATTCGATGCGCAAATCGGGATGCAAGCCGCCCTGCATCAGAATACCGGTGCCGCCGAGCTCGATCATCTCGTCAATTTTTTGATAAATTTCCTCGAACGATAAAATGTAGCCGTCTTTCGCGCCCAACGGCCGATAGAACGCGCAGAACGAACAATATTCGGTGCAGAAATTCGTGTAATTGATATTGCGGTCGATCTGATATGTGGCGACGCGCGGGTCGTTCTTCTTGCGGCGCACTTCATTCGCCGCCATTCCGATGGCTACCACGTCATCGGAGTTGAAAAGCTCGAGCGCTTCCTGCTGGGTGATTCCCATGATCGTTTTTTCGATGCCCTCTAATCGGCCGCGCAAACCGCGTCGCCAGCTCGCACAATCCCTTCGCGCAACACCGAACCGTATACCCCGAGGTAGTTGGCGTGGTTCTTAGCCACTATCTCGAGCACTTTCGGCGAGGCCTCGGCGGTCGAGGGATCCAGAGTAATGATAACGCAGCGCCCATCTTTTTTCACAACCATCACAGTAAGCTTCTCGCCGATGCGCAGTGTCGCGCCTACCAGCTCATTCTCATAGAACGGCTTCCCATTGTCCCAACGCACGTAGAAATTTGCCCGGAAGCGCCGCTGATCCAGCTCCATGCCCGTTTCCTGCGAAAGAAATTGCAGCGAATCGAGGCCCAGCAACGAAATCGGGCAAGCATCATGCATGGCGCGCTCCGAAAAGCGCAGCTCGAGTTTCCGCCCGAAACGCTCCTCAAAAAATGGCGTGAACGCCGGATCATCGACGGAAAGCGTCCGACCCTCCGGGGTGACGACTTCCGAACGAAAACTGCTTCGCGGCGGATGCTCCCCGGCAGGATCGGGAGGCGCGAGGAACCGCGGACGGAACAAAATCATTTCGCGCTTCAATCGCCCCGTCATCCATGGAAAGTTCGCGGGATTCGTGGGATCGATGAACGCGTAGGCACGGTCCCCCGCAATCCCCGCATATGTAACGAAGACTTCGCGCAAATCTTCGCCCGCCATGCCTTTGAAAGGATACCGGCGAAGAATCTCTATTGTTCCAAGCTTTGCTGAACACGAAGCCGGCGGTGTTTCCAACGCTCAGGCTCCGTGGCCTGCGACCGTTCCGGCCGGTGCCGCTGCGAATTCGATTGGCCGCGCGCGCCGAATCAGCTCCGCAGCCGCGCATTTCTCAAAATAAAGTCTCAGCCCGGCCAGATTTTCTTCGTCCAGCGAAAAATCAATATTGTCGCGCAGATAGCTTTCAAGCGAATTCGCGGGAAGGTCGAGTTTGACCGACGCTGCTTCCGCGATGTCTTCGATGTGTGCGAGCCCAAATTCCTTCGACGCCTGGAAATCAGCCACTACTTCCGCAGTAATCTTCTCGCGTCGCCCGGCCCAGATGGCCAGAACGCACGGCTTGCCCGTCATTTCGCGCCACTGGTAAGCAACGTCGTACACAAACACTGACGGATAGCCCGGCACCGGCAAATCTTCGGCGTCGCCCTGGCAGCACACGCCCGGAGGCCCGGTGCGCGGCTTCTTCGCGAACAAAAATTCCATCTTCAACGCGATGCGCAGCGCCGGATCGCCGATCACCAGCGCTGCGTCCGAGTCAGCCAGCATCGCCGAAGCATCCGGCGCAGCGTCGACGAACTCAGGGTCAATGTCCCACGCCCCCGCTGCCAGCAGCCGCACCAGAGCGGACGAGCTGCGCGAACTCGTGTCCAGTGCGATGCGCTTTGCGCGGTCAATCGGCTTTTTCGACACCACCAAAATGCTGCGCACTTCTCCTTTCGCCGCCACGGACATTCCCGGCAAAACCACCATTCCTTCCATGCGCTGGTATTCGATGGCAGGCATAATGGCCACGTCCGCATCCCCGCAGCGCAGTGCCTCGGCGCATTGCGAAGGCACCGTGAACGAGAGATCATACTTGCCCGCCAGCGGGCCTTCCGTGAAGCCCCACACCAGCGGCGCCGTGTTCAGATATTCGACGACAGAGATGCGCAGTTTTGTCATTTGAAATCGCGCAGACAACGCGAATCCTCAATATAACACAAAGTGAATTTGCGGACGGAACAGGGGTCTTAACCCCTGAAGCTTGAGGGCGCAGTCAGGTACGAGCCATCTTACGAGATGTCAGGCTGTGCCGCGAGAGCGGGCGTGACCGTTCGCTCCGCTTCGCGCAGCGCAGGCAATTGCGCGCGCTTCTCGTCGAAAATCACGGCAATGACGACGGCGACAATGGCCAGCCCCGCGCCAAATTCGCCGATCAAATATTTCGTCGCAAGTGCCGGCCGCGTCAGAGGATCAAAGAATCCCTGAATGAAAATATTATGGCTCGCATGGAGCAGCATGCCAGTCCAGACGCTGCCGGTTTTCAGCCGCATCCAGGCAAACAGAAAGCTGATTCCGATCACCATCACCGTGAAGCACAGCAATGAATACCACCGCGGGCCCGCGCCCCGGTAAGTCGAGAACAAAATGATTGGGTAATGCCACAGCGACCAGATGACTCCGCTTGTCAGCGCGACGCCCCGGAAAGACATGACTTTCGCCAACTGCGGGACCAGGAAGCCGCGCCAACCGAGCTCCTCGCCCAGCGCCCGCGTGCAAGAGAGGAACATTCCCCACGTAGCGAGCGTAAGAAAATAAGTCGCAACACCGGTCCACGAAGGAAGTCCTCTTTGCGCCATGGCCTCCGAATACTGCGCAACGGCCGGCGCGTGAAAATTACCAAAGCCCGCGAGCCACAGCGGCACATAAACTACCGCCGCGTACGCCAGAGGGATCCAGTAGCTCGCGAATTGATATTTCGTCTTCCCCCAGCCCCAGCCGTGGCCACGTAAGTTGCCCTGAAAAGTAAACCGCGTCAGCAAACCCGCCACGCCCGGTGACCACATTAGCGTGTAAACGAAGAGTCCTCCGCGCGCGCTCAACGAACCATGTCGGATGATCACCCAGTAAGAGACGCAACTGAACGCAAACGTCAAAACCACGTAGGTCACAATCGAGAGCTTGGTCCGATGCGCCTCTGAGTTCGGCATGCGAGGGGTACCTCCGTCCGTCTTGAAAATCCGAGCCTTTGCACGTCAAACAATTTGGCTGGCTGCTGGCGCGAAACTATACCTGAAAGCATCTTTCGCTACCTTAAAAACGTCAAAAAGACGACCCGCGAGAAAGTTCCATCCCGCCGGTGCTGATTCTGATATAAACACGGGCGGTCACATTATTGTCACGGAGGAAATTCATGAAGCGCGCCCTGATTTTTGTCTCGTTATTCCTTGTCGTCACAGCATTGCCCGCCGTTGCCCAAAATGCGAAAACAAACGATGAGGCAAAGCCGCTCCCCGGCATCGACCAGAAAACAGCGGGCATGCAAAAGCTCCCGGGTTTTTTCACCTATTACTGGGACGCGCGCGAAGGAAAAATCTGGCTGCAAATAGACAAATGGAACACGGAATTCCTCTATGTCGAATCGCTGCCGAACGGCGTCGGCTCGAACGACATCGGCCTCGACCGCGGCCAGCCTGGCGAAACGCAAGTCGTGCATTTCGAGCGCAGCGGACCTCGCGTGCTGCTGGTCGCGGAAAACGAGCGCTACCGCGCCGTGACAGATGACCCTGCGCAGCAGGAAGCGGTCAAGCAGGCATTCGCGCAATCCGTGCTATGGGGATTCGATGCCGCAGCAGAGAACGGCGACGCCGTGCTCGTCGACGCCACGCCATTCTTCCTCCACGACGCCCACAACGTCATCGAGAAGCTAAAAGCCACAAAACAGGGTGTCTTCCATCTGGACCCTTCGCGCTGCGCCATCTATTTGGCCCGCACCAAAAATTTCCCCGAAAATTCTGACGTAGAATCCACCCTGACGTTCACCACTGAAGAACCCGGACGTTGGGTGCAGGAAGTAACGCCAGACCCACAAAGCGTCACCGTTCGCGAACATTTTTCTTTCGTGCAGTCGCCTCCGCCCGGTTTTCATTCGCGCGAATACGATCCGCGCTC
>DATGJE010000308.1:0-8208 GCA_035295305.1 Candidatus Acidiferrales bacterium
TCTTGCCATGCACCAGCGCGACGGCGCTTTCCGCAGCGTTCGCGCCGTCGATGCCGAGAATCGTGAACTTGCCATATCGCGTGGGCAACTCCGCACGCGCCACGATCCGCGCCTTGCCCATTTTTTTCTTGCGAGCCATCAGCGAACCTCTGTGAGGACGTGAAAACACACCATTATAGCAGGACCGCGAAATACGACGGGAATTCCGGGCAAGAACTTGGAGGGTGCCGCTAGGCTCGCGATTACGGCCTAAAGCGTTCCATTTTTGCGTCTGCGGCTTTCAAAGCGGCTTTCATTTCGGAGTCCGAGTGGTCTTGACCGCCTTTCGCTCTGTACCAACACCGTGCCTTCTCCATGTAAGCACTCGATCGCTCTGGGTCATGTGTCGCATCCGCGACCAGCGCCAACCGAATGTACGCGGTGGCCAGGCTTTGCCCTTGGGAGCTGTCGGGAGCCGACTTTTCTATATCTTCCAAGAAGTTCACAAGAATCAGTAATGCGGCCTCGGCGTGTTGAGGGTCTGCATACCTGTACTGCAAGTACGAAAAGTCTCGAAGAACTGCCGGTGCTGTTATTTGCCTGAGCCTTAAGTAGCTCTGGATGGTGAGCGTAGTATTGTGGAACCCGAGGGCCGCGCCGATTGACAGTCCAATGAGCAACGCGCCGAAATATGTGATTTTTGCGGCAGTTGTCATTTCCTCGGTTCCTCTTTTTGCGGTTCCGGGTTCCACCAATCCAGCTCAGCTCTTGCGACGTGCCTCAGTGTTTCCTCCGAGTAATCGTGCCAACCGAGAGACTGGAACAGCGACTGTGCTGACTTCATGTATCCTGCGGCAAGCTTTTCATTGTTGTCCTGCTGCTCTGCCATCGAGGCATCCACGTATGCGAGTCCGAGATCAAGGTCAACGGCTGGCCTGATTTGTTGCGCGCCCGTTTTGTGCTCCAGGTCCTCAAGTCCGCTAATTTCGTTGAGCAAACACGTTTTATTGAGTTTCTTGTCATGGCGAGTTGAGACGACGTAAATGTGTAATGTTTGGATGGAGTCCAGTTCTGAGAACAAGAGATTGAGGTGTGCTCGTTCGGCGGCCGAAAGCGTTCCTTGCTCTTGTTGCTGACGGCGACATTGATAGACAGCAAACTCGGCTCCTAGTTTTGAACCCGCCCAAATGCCCAGGACAAAGATCGTCAGAGCCACGCTGAACCATACCGCGATGGGTCCTCTTTTCATGCTCAGCATTCTCCGCTGTGGCGCTTGTACCTTCAAGATGCGTTCAAATCAAGGCGGAGGTGACGGCGGAGACCAATTCGGGGATTTCGATGCGGATCTGCGTGCCGTTGCCTTCGCGGCTGCGAATGTCCATGCGAAATTGGTCGCCATAGAGCAGACGCAAACGTTCGCGCACATTGCTGATGCCGATTCCATTATTGTAAATGACGGCGAGGCGGTCCGACGAAATTCCCATGCCATTGTCGTCGATGTCGATGGTGAGCCGGCCGTCAACCGCGCGCGTGCGCAGACGGATTTCGCCGCCTTCGAGTTTTGGCGCAAGGCCGTGGCGAATCGCATTCTCGATAATCGGCTGCAACAACATGCTCGGGACGAAAGTATCGAGCGTGCTCTCGTCGACTTCCTTGAAGAATTGCAATTTGTCGCGGCCGAAGCGCGCGACTTCGATGTCGAGATAGTCGTCGATGAAATCGAGTTCATCGCGGAGCGGCACGAACGTCTCATGCTTGCGCAACAGGCGCCGCAGAATATTCGACAGCTTGATGACGACGATGCGCGCCATATCGGGATCGTAGCGGACGAGCGACGAAACAGTGTTCAGCGTGTTGAAAAGGAAATGCGGATTGATTTGGCTGGAGAGCGCGTCCATGCGCGCTTTGAGCAGTAACTGCTGGTTTTGTTCGAGGTTCATCTCGATGCGCGTGTTGTTCCAGATTTTAATGGGCATGGCGACGCACATCACCGTGGCCAAAATGATCAGCGGAACCCAGCGCCAGTCGGGATACGCGAGTGTGTAGAGCCACTTGCCGTGAACAGCGTACGCGAGAACGTAACGGCCCAGCTCAAGCACTGCGCACGCGCCGAGCGGAACCATGGCCCAGTTCAATTGGCCATACCGCGCCAGCCGCCAAATAGATTTCGGGATATTGAGAAAAAGGAACGGCCCGAAATGCCAGACGTCTTCTTTGTTGGGCATGCCCTGACGAATAACTCCGGCGAGCAGGCCGACGAGCGCGGCGAGGGGAGTGGCGATCCATTCGTGATTCCCGAATGCGGGCAGACTGAGCATCGAGCCGCCGAGAAGTCCGACGATTCTTCCGCCGAGCAGTCCCAGCAAAAACGCGCCGGGAAGCGTGAGGTCAAAAAAATGGTAGCCAACGATGCGGAGGACGACTCCAATCGCGAGCGGTGGCGTTAGAAAAAGCAGCAGAAGAACTTTTTGATCCGAATCGCGGATTTCATTGAAGAGCACGCGGCGAAACTTCACAAAGCGTACAAGCAACGCCGCCAGCGACGCCGAGAAGCCGACCTGCAAAACGAGCGTAAAGAGGAGTTCTTTTTGGGTGCCGAGGGGTTCCATGGGGCTTGCGTTCAAGTTAGCCAATTCGCGCGGGGAAGTAAAGCCCGCAACGACTTTAGGATGCAATGACGCCGGCATGAGCCGTCATTTTAATTTGTGGGATTTGTCCACGCCGACGGAGAAAGTCATCAGCGCTTTGGCGACCAGCTTGCCACGGTCGTCTACCACGTCACATTCGACTACCGCGAGATATTTCCCCAGGCGGATCACGCGCGCCTCGGCATAAATCGTGCCACGCGAGACCGGCTCCAGGAAATTGATCTTCATCTCGACGGTTGCTGTACGCGAGCCCGGCGGCAGAGACAAGTAAGTGGCGAGACCGCCGGCCGTGTCCGCGATGGACGCGAGCACGCCGCCGTGCACCACGCCGTGAATCTGCTTATGCTTGGCCCGGACTTTCATTTTCAGCACGGCGCGTCCCGGCCCTGCGCCATCGAACCGGAATCCGAACTGGCGAGCCGTGTTGCTGAAATGGAAGCGGCGTCCGAGCGCGGTGATGGTGAGGGGCTTTACGATTTCTTTCGATGGAGTTTTTTTCGCGCGCCGCATGTCAGGTCGCCGTCACTCCGCCATCGAGCGGAAACGCCACGCCCGTCATCCAACTCGATTCGTCGGAGGCGAGGTAGAGCGCGAGATTCGCCACGTCCTCGGGACGCCCGATGCGGCCAACGGGGATTTGCGATTCCCGCAGACGGCGGTACGCGGCAGGATCCGTTGCCCGGGAAATCGCGCCCAGCGCCATTTCGGTCTCGACCATCGCGGGGCAAATGCAATTCACGCGGATGTTTTCGTGCGCGTGGTCCAGCGCCATCGCTTTGGTGAGGAGCGTGACGCCACCTTTCGAAGCGCAGTACGCCGCGCGCTGTTTGATGGCCACGATGCCGAGGTACGAGCCGATGTTGATTATCGAGCCGCCGCCTGCTCGCCGGAGCGCCGGCACTCCCGCGCGCGACATCAGAAACGTTCCGGTCAGATTCACCGAGATGACGCGATTCCAATCATCGTCGGATGTTTCCTCGACTGAGCCGACGTGAACCGTCCCCGCATTGTTAATAATGATATGCAGTTTCCCAAAGCGCTCTTCCACCGCGCGCACGGCGTGCTCGACGGAGGCTTTGGCCGTCACGTCGCATTCGATGGCCAGCGCGTCGCCACCACTGGCAACAATTTCGCGCGTGACTGCTTCGAGTTTGTCGCGCCGCCGCGCCGCGAGGGCCACTTTCGCCCCTTCCCGTGCCAATCTAAGCGCGCAGGCCCGGCCTATGCCGGTGCCGCCGCCGGTGATGACGGCCACTTTTCCGGAAACTCGCTGCATCGCAGAACTGCTCCGTGACGTCTAAACAAAGACGAGAGTTTGCGAATCTAGCATTGCGCATCCGGGGTTCGCAAGCGGCGCGCCGCACATTTCGAGGATTCTTATGAAAATCGGTATCACATGCTATCCGACGTACGGCGGCTCTGGAGTGGTCGCCACCGAACTCGGCATGGAATTGGCCGCTCGCGGGCACGAGATACACTTCATCAGTTACGCGATGCCGACACGGCTGGACCCGACGCACGAGCGCATTTATTTCCACGAAGTGGAGACGACAACGTATCCGCTGTTCGATCATCCGCCGTACACGCTGGCGCTGGCGGTGAAAATGGCGGAAGTAGCGGAGTCTGCTCCGCTCGATTTGCTCCACGTACACTACGCGATTCCCCATTCCGTGAGTGCGCTGTTGGCGCGCGAGATGTCCGCGCCGCGACGTTTGCCCTTTATCACCACGTTGCACGGCACCGATATTACGCTCGTCGGCAATGATCGCAGCTATCTGCCCATCACGCGCTTTTCGATTGAGAAGAGCGACGGCGTGACGGCGATTTCAGAGTACCTGCGCGAACGCACTGTGGAGGAGTTCGATATTCACCGGCCGATTGAAGTGATTCGCAATTTTGTGAATTGCGATCTTTATTGTCGCGCCGAGGATCAGAGCCGCCGCAACGAGTGGGCTCCGAATGGTGAACCGATTTTGATGCATCTCTCCAATTTCCGTCCCGTGAAGCGCATTACCGACGTAATCGAGATTTTCGCGTTGGTGCGCGAAAAGATGCCCGCCAAACTGTTGATGATCGGCGATGGCCCGGACCACGGCGCCGCCGAGCATCTGGTGAAGGAGAAAAAACTGCGGCGCGACGTTTTCTTTCTTGGCAAGCAATCACACGTTCAGGAATTTCTGGGCTTGGCGGACGTTTTCCTGCTTCCTTCGGATTTGGAGTCGTTTGGCTTGGCGGCGCTGGAAGCGATGGCCTGCGAAGTGCCGGTCGTGGCGACGAACGTCGGCGGCGTGCCGGAAGTGGTAACGCATGGCGTGGATGGTTTTCTGGTTGCGCCCCGTGACGTTGCCGGCGCAGCTAAGTATGCCATTGAGATTCTGTCGCGTGCGGATCGCGGCCGCGAAATGGGGAAACAGGCGCGCACCAACGCACGGAAGAAATTCTGCTCGAACGATGTGATTCCGCTCTACGAAGCGTATTACCAGCGCGTGCTCGAAGCATCCTCAGCCGCTGCCCGCGCGTAGCTTCTCTTAACGGTTTACGTGGAATTGTTTGCCTTGGAACTGTGACGGCAGGCCCGCACGCATCCATCCTTACTATTGCCACATATTCCTACTGCAATGACGACGCTGGCTGAATCGAATCGATCACGCAGTTGATGTCGGCTTGTGAAATTACGCCGGGCTGGGCGGACTTCGAAGTGAAAAGCAGCCGCATCTGCTGTTCGTGTGGATCGAAAAGTCGCACGACAACCACGTGGTCAGCCGCAGGATCACCGAACTGCAAGCCGCGATTGTTTCCAACCTGCAGCGTGTAAATTGTCTTGGTTCCGTAAGCGCCGAAGCTCAGCTTCCACTGCAGCAGCGTGCTGATGCGGACGGCTTTGTCTTTGGACATAAAGGGCGAGATGCCCGCGGGCGAAGCGCTGTACACCGCCAAGTACAACGAATAGTTGTTCGGGAAAAAATCAGCGCCGAAGATCGTCTGGTATCGCTGGTAAGTCTGCGGATCTCCCGTGCGTATGCTGTCCACGATGTTTTTCTCGCCTTCGGGATTGAAGAACAGCAGCACGGCGCCAGATTTGAAATCGATTTCCGAACGGTCGTTCTGCGAGTTCTGCTTGTCGATGCCTTTCCAGGGCGCTCCGAACTGGAGTCCGTAGAATGAGAGGCCTTTCTCTTGAATCGGCGACGCAACGGTGGAGGGCAAGGGCTGAGGAACGTCGCTGAGGAAAGGCGATGAGACGGCCCAATGCCGCGCTTCGAAGTAAATCAGCGTTTGCAGGCCGAAAAGGAGCACATAACAGCCGATAGCGACGGCAATTAGGGCCAGTATGACTGTGGCGCGCGCGGATTCCTTTTTCTCGGGCATGGCGTCGAGATGCGAATCTAACAGGCTCGACGCCGGAGTGCAAACTGCCAGAAAATGCTTCGGCCACAGGGGAGCCAGTCGAAATTAGCTGTCGTGGTGGCCGTTCCCGTTGCCGTTGCCATTTCCGCCGTGAGCTGCTTCGTCGCCATCCTTATAGAGATACTTGATGGAGTGCTTGTACACCAGCAGGTTGGGGCTGCCAAAGCGGGTGAGCTTGATGCAGTCCTGGTCATACCATTCGACGATGCCGCGAAGCACCTCACCATCGGTCAAGACAACAGCAACAGGCGTGTGCGCCTGCATTTGCTTGACGTAGTAGAAGTTTTCGGCGTGCGTTTGGTCCGGCGGGGCCGGCTTTTTGCGCGGGGCAGGGCCCTGAGGCTCGTGCGTTCCGCGTGGGGGGTATTGTTCCTTCACTTCTGTGAGCGTAGGACGAAATAGCTTGCGGTTCACGATTATGGCTCCTTGCGTTTTACTGCGCTGTTTATTTGACTGCACAAACCCAGGCTGGGTTTCCTAAAAATTGAAATAATTTTTGACGGCTCGGTCGACGACTTAATCAGCGGTTTCCAAGGGTCACGGCTAAAGCATCCAGCCCAAGTTGCCGGCCCACATTGCGGCGCAACCGGCTCTGCAAACGATCCAGACCGTCCGTGGCCCGCGCGACCCATTTGTCTGCAATACTGCCTGCCAGTCGCTCAAGCTCATCTCGTAGATCTGGGTTACGGGGCACGAAATTCTTTGGGCTATGGGACAACTCAAGCAGATCTGCCAAGAGACTATAGAACAGCGGAAGGAGATTTTCAAACGATTCTGATTCATTCTTGGCGAGCCGCGCCGTCGCCGCAAAAATCGCGCGGTAGGATTTGCCGGCTGCCGCGTCCGCAATCAAGCGCAGAACCTCGCGACGAAGCCGCGCCGACTCCTCCAAATCCAGTCCCAGGGCCGCGCCGGGGCAGCCGTCCGCAAGCTGCGCGGCGAGTTTGCGCTCCGGAGCTTTCCATTTAGTGCGCTCCTTGAGCAGTCCCTCGATTTCTTCAGCAGCCACGGGCGCGAACCAGAAAGTCAGGCAGCGCGAGCGGATCGTCGGGAGCAGGGAATCGACGCGCGGCGCCAGCAAAATCAGTGTTGCGCTCTCGGGAGGCTCTTCGAGGATCTTGAGGAAGACGTCGGCATCCGTCCAGCGCATCGTATCCGCGCCATCCAGGATGAAAATGCGCCGCCGGCCCTGCGGCCGGAAATACGCAGCGCGCTGCACGGCGCGCAACTGGCCCATCCGAATCATCGGCCGCGCCACGGGGTTTTTCCGCCGGACAGGATCCGGCACGATGGCCCACACGTCGGGATGAGTTTCCAGTAGCAGCGGCATGCGCTCGACCGTCGCGGCGTCGGGATTCTCTCCGCGCTCCGCGAGACCTTGCTCGATCAGCGCAGCCGGATCGGCCAGCCGCGCGATTTTCACGCACGTGGCGCACTCGCCGCAAAAGTCGTCACGGAATTTTTCGCAATTTGCCGCCTGCGCGAACATTCGCGCCAGCGTATATTTCCCTACACCTTGCGGGCCCACGAAGAGCAGGGCGCTTGGCACGTGTTCGCGGCTGAGCATGGCGCGCAGGGAAGAGACAATCCGTTCGTTGCCGAGAAAGTCGCTGAAGCCCATCAAGATTTGCCGGTGCGCCGCGGATTTCGCAAAACGCGGCGGTCGACAACCTCCATGACTTCACGATGAATTATTTCTGGGGCAAGCATCTCGCCTTCGTTTCGGTTCATGCACTTTACTGCGCTCCAATTTGGGCGCTTAGCCAGTTGATCATAGACGTTCGCGGCCGCTCTCAAATGCGCGAGATTTGCCTCCTGCAAATCGTGCCGGCGGCGCGTGTAGCCTCGCGTGCGTTTTTTGCCGACCATGGCCTGGGCCTTTGCGGCGGGCAGACGCAAATAAATCACGATATCTTCGCGCGGCAAGCCGTAGACGCCGTATTCCAACTGTTCGAGCCAGCGCAAAAATTCCGCCAGTTCCCTCCGGGGCACTCGCGCGCCCTGATGCGCCAGGTTCGAACCGATGTAACGGTCCGCAATAATCATTTTGCCTTGCGCGAGATTTTCTTCGAGCTGCGATTTGTTTTCCAGGCGGTCGCCCGCATAGAGCAGAGCGGAAAAATGGGCGTCCACTTCCTGCAGGCTGCCGAATTCGCCGTTCAAATACCTCGCG
>DATGJE010000309.1:0-9273 GCA_035295305.1 Candidatus Acidiferrales bacterium
GCAGCGGATATGGCGCTGATGGCCGAGGGCGTCATCGTCGTACCTCTTTACGTCAGGCAAGCGCCCGCGGAACTGGGGGCGATGGTGCGCGACAGCGGCGCGTCCAGAATTCTTTGCGAGAATCAAGAACTGTGCGACGCCCTGAGGAATGCAGATCGGGATATGCCTCCTATTTCCCTGTTTGACGAGGTCTTTGCTCGTGGTGGGACGATTAGTTACATCTCGTCGAAGTTCTCGCCGAGCGATCCGGTAACGATCATTTACACATCGGGAACATCTGGCGAGCCAAAAGGCGTGGTTTTGAACATCGGCAACGTTGATCACATGCTTTCCTGCACCACGGCGAGCCTGGATAAATTGATGGGGACACAAAGCGCGCCGGATCAAGTGTTCCACTGGACGCCGCTCAATTTTGCCGCTTCTTGGATTTCGCTTCTGAGCTACCTTTCGCGTAATACCGTGATCTCCTTGTCAACTGACTTGACGAAACTCGCCGACGAAATGCGAATCGCAGCGCCGAATTATTTTTTGAATGTGCCAACGCTGCTGGAGCGAGTGCGAACCAAAATCGAGGGTCAGATTCGCGAACGCGGCGGATGGATCGCAGCGACATTCAGCAAAGCAAAACACGCCTATTTGCGGCGCGAAACAAACGACGCAAGTTTTAGCGATCGGATTTGCCTCGCCATTGCAAACGCGCTGATTTTCCCGACGATCCGCAAGAGTATTGGCTCACGGTTGAAGGCACTGATTTGCGGCTCCGCGCCTCTCTCCGTTGAGACGCAGAAATTCTTCATGATGCTGGGCATCCCCGTGCTGCAAGCTTACGGCCTCACCGAAACGACCGCGATTTGCACGCTCGATGATCCGGCGTTTGTCGAACCAGGTTATGTGGGTGCCGCGATTCCGGGAATTGAAATGAAAGTCGGTGAGAATCAGGAAATCCTCGTGCGCGGGCCGAACATTTTTCCGGGCTATTGGAACCGGCCACAGGAGACGGCAACCGTCCTCCGCGACGGCTGGTTCCACACCGGAGATCAAGGCGAAATGAATTCGCATGGCCACTGGAAGATTACGGGACGAATTAAGAATTTGATTATTTTGAATTCCGGCCACAATATCGCGCCCGAACCCCTCGAAGAGGAGCTGTCTGCGTTGTTGCCGCAGGCGGCACAAGTCGTGCTCGTCGGAAATGGACGCAGCTACCTGGCCGCCATTGTCACCACGGAACCGAATTCCGCCTTAACGGAGACCGACATTTCAGCGGCCGTTGATAAAGTGAATTCGCGATTGCCGCATTACAAGCAGATTCGCGCTTTTCATCTGGAACGCCAGCCATTTACCATCGAAAACGGCTTGCTGACGGCGATGGGCAAACTCAAACGCGACGCGATCGCCGCCAAGATGAGCAGCCAGATCGAAGAACTCTACCGAAAGCGAGTGGCATGAAAAATTTCACAGGCAAGACGCTTTCTTGGGAATGCACGGACGAGGTGATCGAACTCACTCTGCATCGCGAGCCCTGCAACGAAATCGGCTTGGCGACGCTCGAGGAGCTCGAGAAGTTTGCGAATGTACTCGAATCTGGCCCCAAAGATGCCGCCGCACTGATCGTCTACAGCAGCTTGTCCGCCGGATTTAGCGCCGGGGCGGATCTGCGCGAACTCTACCAACGTTCGCAGCCGCTGCGGCCTGCCGAGAAAATCGCAGGTGTGCGTGATTTTTTACATCGCATCCATCGCGTCCTCAATACGATCGACGCTGCGCCGATGACGACCATGGCCGCCGTGCATGGCGTCACGTTCGGCGGCGGATTCGAGCTGGCGCTCGCTTGCGATTTGATCATCGCTGACAAGATGGCGCGCTTTTGTTTTCCTGAGTTGCGCCTCGGACTGATTCCCGGGTTTGGCGGAATTCCGCGGCTGAAACGCGACCTGGGCAATGCCGTGGTCCGCGATTTGCTTTTGACAGGCCGCAGTTTCAACGCAGCGAAAGCGCAAGCGATAGGACTAGTGGGCCAGGTCACAGCTGAGGGTGAAGCTTTGCGGGCCGCGCGCGCGACAGCGTCGCAGATTCACAAATTCGATCGCGAGACCGCAATTGTCGCAAAGCGATTTATCAAGCCGATTCCGTATGAAGATCTGCGGCGCGAAATCGAAATCTTTTGCGAGCTTTTCAGCCGTCCCGCCGCGGAGGCAGGTTTGAGGAAATTTGTTGAAAGCACGGACGCGATGCCCTACCTACCGTGAGCGCGGTGACCTAAAAAGGAAGATAGTTTGCGCCGAGCCGCGTGATTCGGCGGGATGCGCAATGGCCGCAAAACAAGAAATGCAGTTAGAATAGAGGCGTATGCAATCTCTTCAAGACGTGACGGAAGAAGTTCTGCAGCTTGCGGCAATTCATTTCAACGTGCCGCGGGAACAACTTTCGCCCGATGACGATTTTTTCAAGAAGCTCGGCATCGACAGCCTACAGGCTCTTGATTTGCTCACGCGGATCGAAAATCATTTTCACATCGAGTTTCCGGATTACGAACTCCAGGGCGTCAGCGACTTCCGCACGCTTGCCGCGCGCATTCAAGCGCGTCTGTGATGCTCGATCTCCGTGCATATTCCTCACTGGGCGCAGCCTTGCGCGCCGCTCTGGAACGCTGGCCCAAGGAAATTTGTCTGATTGAAGCCGATCGCGACCGCGAAAATTGCCGCTTCACGTATGAACAGTTTAAGGAGGCCGCCGAGCCTTTGGCTCGCGCATTGCAGGATTCCCGATTTACCGCCGATCGTCGCGCCGCGATCATCATGACGAACCAGTCGAAATGGCTGATTTCCGCCTACGCCATTTTTTATTGCGGTGGCGTGCTCGTTCCGCTCGATTACAAACTCACTGCCGCCGAACATTTGCAACTCCTCGCGCATTCAAAGGCCGAAACGCTTGTCGTCGAATACCATTTGTGGCGCGCAATTACACAGGCAGAAGGTTTTGCGAAACTGAAAGTGAAAACCGTTCTTGTTACCGAAGCTCCCGCCACCGCCGAATTGCACGGAGCAAAACGGTGGGAAGATTTCCGCGATGCTCGCGAACCCGTGTTTGTCGAACGCACGCGCAACGACTGGGCTTCGATTGTGTATTCCTCCGGCACCGGTGGACGTCCAAAGGGCTGCGTAATGACGCACGAGAATTACCTGGAGCAATGCCGGACGCTCGCTTCGTTGTTCCCCTTTTGGCCCGGCGTGCGGTACCTGAGCATTTTGCCCACAAATCACGCGATTGATTTCATGATCGGATTCATTGGCCCGTTCGTCTGCGGGGCGACCGTGGTGCATCTGCGAACGCTGCGCCCTGAATTCATCCGCGATGCGTTCACGCGCTACCACATCACCTACATGACGCTGGTGCCTATGATTCTCAAAAACCTCGAGCGAGGCATGCGCCAACGTTTTGACGCATTGCCGCCTTCGCGCCGCCGCATGCTCGATCGCGCAATCGCGCTGAACCGCGCGCTGACGCGTCGCCGGCCGCATCTGCGGTTGAGCCGGTTGCTGCTCCGGGACGTTCACCAGGCCTTTGGCGGTCAATTGAGGGCTCTTTTCGTTGGCGGCGCGTTCACGGAGACATCGACGCTGCAATTCTTTTATGATCTCGGAATCCCGGTCGGGAACGGTTACGGCCTCACGGAAGCCGGCACGACAATCACGCTGAACGATTTCAAGCCCTTCCGCGCCGATACAGTTGGAAAGCCTCTACCGGGCACGGAGGTTCGCATCGTGAATCCCGATTCCGACGGCATTGGCGAGGTAGCGACGCGCAGCAAGACGGTCATGTCGCAATATCTTGACGACCCGGAGATGACAGCCGCAACAATTGTAGATGGCTGGCTGATGACGGGCGATCTCGGCCGGCTCGATTCGACCGGGCATCTGCAGCTCTTCGGTCGCAAGAAAAACATGATTGTCACCGAGGGCGGCAAGAATATCTATCCCGAAGACATCGAGAACGCGTTTGAGGGAATTCCCGTGAAGGAATTTAGCATCTTTGCTGCAAATTACATCTGGCCTCAACGGACAATGACCGGCGAGCAACTCATTCTTGTGATGCGGCTCGACGACAACACGCAATTCAATGATGAACTGCGTTCGCAAATCGTCGAACGCAATCGCCGCTTGCCCGATTTCAAGCGCGTGAGCGGCTGCCTGATTTGGACGCGCGATTTCCCGCGCACGGCTTCGTTGAAAATCAAGCGCGACGCCCTGGCCGAACAAATTCGCGCAACAATGGACCGCTCGGCGATAATTTCCATCTAAGGATCCTGCGTGCAGACGCGTTTTTTCGCGATTGTGAATCCGGCTGCGGGTGGCGGACGCTGCGGAAAGTCCGCTCCGGCGGCCCTTGACCAACTGCGCGCGCGCGGAATTCAAATCGAAATCGCCGAAACGAACGCCACGGGGCACGCTATGGAACTTGTACGCGAGGCGCAAACACGTGGCCATCGGAATTTTCTCGCGGTTGGCGGGGACGGCACTTCCTACGAAATCGTCAATGGTATTTTCCCTTTGCCCGCTGACGATGCGGGTGACCGCCGCACATTGGCGTTCCTGCCTCTGGGCACGGGAAATTCTTTTTTGCGCGATTTTCACGATCATCGCGGCGCGGTGGACGTGGACGCTCTTGCACGCGCAATCCTGAACGGCAAACGCCAACCCTGCGACGTAATTCGCCTAAAGCACACCGGCGGCCAGCTCCACTACATCAATTTATTGACGCTGGGCTTCGCGGCCGACGTGGCCGACATCACCAATCGCCGCTTCAAACGTTGGGGCGAGCTTGGCTACATTCTCGGCGTGTTGACTTGCCTGGCGCGCCTGCATCGCCGCGCATTTCCTTTGCGCACTGACGGCTCGTCTGAATTTGACCGGCGCCGCTGCCTGTTTTTAGCTTTCAGCAACAGCAAATTCACTGGCGGGAAAATGATGATAGCGCCCGGCGCCGATTCCAACGACGGTTTGATTGAGTATGTGCGCTGGGGCCCGATTGGACGCCTTGGATTGCTTCGCAACCTTCATACTCTTTTTGACGGCACGCACATCGAACACCCTCTCGCGTCCCGCGAGGCTGTTCGCGAAGTTGAATTCTCGCTTGACGCGCCGGTGACGGTGATGGTGGACGGCGAAAGCCTCCACCTGCAATGCGAGCGCCTCGACGTGCTCCCGGGGGCGCTGGACGTTCTCGTATGAAATCGCTTTACCTGAAAGCGCGCTCCGTTTTGCTTTGGGCCGTGAGCGGCCTGCATTTCTTCGTGCTCTGCACGCTGCTCGTTGCCCTCGGAATGGTGGTAGACCCGCGGAAGAACGATCGCCCGCAGCGACTTTTCTTCCGCAATATCCTGCGGCTTGCGGGAGTGAAATTCGAAGTGCGCCGTTCCCCGGGATTTGATCCCGTGCGCACCAGTCTTTTTGTCTGCAATCATGTGAACATCTTCGATCCATTCGTGATTTATTCCGCAATCCCGCAATTCGTACGCGGATTCGAGTTGGCATCGCATTTCAAAATTCCGGTTTACGGTTGGATGATGGGACGCTTCGGAAAAAACGTGCCTGTGCCGGACGAAAACGATCGCAGCCGTGCGGGCCTGGAAAACATGATGCGAAAGGCGAAGGAATCCTTTGATTCCGGAACCAGCTTGATCGCATTCGCGGAAGGCTCGCGTACGCGCGACGGCCATGTGCAGCCATTTCAAAAAGGCGCCTTCCGTCTCGCCATCAAATTCGGAGTGCCCATTGTGCCCATGAGTATTGTCGGCTCGTACGAATTCCATCGCACCGGAGATTGGATGCTCAATCCGGGCAAAATCACGGTCTATTTGCACGATACGATTGAGACGAAGGGAATGTCGAAGGAACAAGTCGAAGAACTACGCGATCGCGTTCATACCATCGTCGAAGCGCCCGTCGAGGAACGCATGGCACGTGGAAATAATTCCTAACTGGAGAAAGCCCCTAAGTCACCGAAAAAAATTCAGAACGGCTCGCGATTTCCGGGAATGAGCCTTCCTGCGTGAATTTCCTGCCAAGTGTAAACCACGCGATGAACCACGGTGAGCGTGGAGAACGTCGCAATCACCCACAGAACCGGCGCCATTCTCCGAAACGCTCCGCCAAGAATCAGCAAGACGAGCCGCTCCGGCCGCTCCAGGAAACCGACTTTGCACAAAGGAATCAGCGACTCGGCGCGCGCTCGCGCGTAGCTCACCATAAAGGAACTCGCCATCGCCACCGCGGCAAGCCCCATGTAAAACGGCCTTCCGGCAAGCGTGTAATAAACGACGAGGCCCATGTAAAGTCCTAGATCGGAATATCGATCAAGCGTGGAATCGAGGAACGCGCCAAACGCCGTCACGCGGCCCGCGCGACGCGCCACCTGCCCATCCGCCATATCGAGAAAACCAGCGAGGAAAAGAACGGCTGCCGCCCCTCGAAATTCGCCATAGGCAAAAAGCACGGCCGCCCAAACATTGACAACCATGCCAACAACCGTCAGCACGTTTGGCGTAATGCCTGTTGCGGCCAGGCCGCTGACGACGTGGCGGAGCAGCCAGCCCCCGCCCGCACCAATCCAGTGCGTGACGGGCTTCCAGATTGGCTCTTTAGCCTTTTCCATTTCGACGGGAATCATACGACATGCGGCCTGCTTGCCTCAAGGTGCGAAAAAAAAGGCCGCGCAATAAAGGGGCAACTTGCGCGGCCTTCGTGCTACGAATTCGCGACGTCAGCGGGTGTCGCCGCCGGACGCATCTCCGTGCGGAGCTGGAGCTGCGATCGTCGGAATATCCTCGCTGCGAATCCGCTTGTTGAAGTCGGCGAGGTCTTTGTCCTTCAGTTGCCGGTATTTCGCCATCTGCTCGTCGAGCTGTTTGCTCAATAAATCAAACACCTCATGCGACGACTGCGTTGGCGCTGTATCGGCGCTCTGAACCGTGCTGTCGAGAGCCATCATTTGATCCGCGATCATGATTGGAAAATTCAGCGGATCTTCGCCGGTTTTCGACTTCACCTGAATCAGCGCCTCCTCAACATCCGTGAATTTCTTGTCGAGGTCCTTCGCGGCGTCGGTTGTGGCTTTCGTTTTCTTGTCATCCGCAAGCCGCTTTTCGAGCGCGGCAAGCTGCGCATGAATGTCGCGAATCTGATTCACAGCGTCATGAGCTTCCGTGACACGGCCGCGAATTTGCAGGCTGAAATCAAGCTGCTTCTGCAGATCTTCCTGTGAAACTTTAATGCGAGGATCTTCTTCGACTTTAAGCGGAGCCGTATAACTCTTCCCCGCCACTGTTAACTTGACCTGGTAGTTTCCGGGAACAGCCAGCGGCCCGATTGGCCGTCCGCCCCACGAAACCGCGCCCGGCACCGAACTGGGCGACTCATATCGCAAATCCCATTCGAACCGGTTCAACCCGGCCTTTGCGGGGAGCGCTGCTCTTCCGCCTCTGAAGAATGATGCTTCCGGCGATTCCTCGGCGGATTTCTCGCCCTGGCTCTTATACTTGCGAATCACCTTTCCGCTCGAGTCCATGATCTCGAGCGTGATCGGCTGCTTCGTTTCGGTCTTCAACGAATAATCAATCACCGCTCCTGAAGGAGGATTCTCTCCGGCTGCAAAACCTCCGGGAATGCGGAACCGGCCGCCGCGGAACCGATAGGCCGTTGCAGGCTTGAACAAGTAAGTGTCCGCGTTCGCATCTTCAGAATTCATCTCGCGCAGCGGCGTGATGTTGTCAAGGCTCCAGAAAGCGCGCCCGTGCGTCGCGATAATCAAATCGTTTCCGTGGACGATCAGATCGTGCACCGGAACGGTTGGCAAATCCAACTGAAGCGATTGCCACCGCGCGCCGTCGTCGAACGAAACGTAAACTCCCGTTTCCGTTCCGGCGAAGAGCAATCCCTTGCGCACCGTGTCCTCGCAAATCGCGTGAGTGAAAACATTGTCCGCCAATCCGCCGGTGATTTTCGTCCACGTCTTGCCGTAATCGGTGGTCTTATAAAGATAAGGATGAAAATCGTCCCACCGGCTGCGGTCTGCTGCGAGGTATGCCGTGCCCGCCGCGTGCGTCGAGGGATTAATAAGGTCGATGCGGCTCCAATCTGGAAGTCCTTTCGGCGTCACATCGGACCACGCCTTGCCGCCGTCGCGCGTCACGTGCACCAACCCGTCGTCGCTGCCCACCCAGATCAATCCTCGTTCGACGGGCGATTCGGCCACCGCGAAAATCGTGTCGTAGTATTCGACGCTAGTATTGTCCTGCGTCAGCGGCCCTCCCGCGGAACCTTGCTTACTCTTGTCATTGCGCGTCAAGTCTGGACTGATCACCGTCCAGTTCTGCCCCTGATCTGTGCTCTTAAACAGTACCTGCGCGCCGTGATAAATCGTATTCGAATCGAATGGCGACATCGCAATGGGAGCGGTCCACTGGAAGCGATATTTCAGCGTGGCCGCACCCCAGCCCATGGGATTGAGCGGCCATGCGGTGATGTCCTGCTCCTGACCGTTCGCCTTGTCGTAGCGCGTGATCAAACCGTCATAGGAACCGGCATAGACGATGTTGGGATTCTTGGGATCAGGAATAACGAATCCGCTCTCGCCGCCACCGACGTCATACCAGTCCGTCTGTGTGATGGCGCCGGAGTCGCTGCGGCTCGCAATTGCAACCGTCGAGTTATCCTGCTGCGCGCCATATACGTAATAATTAAACCTCTCGTCTGTCGCAACGTGATAAAACTCCGCCGTGGGCTGATTATCCTCTGTCGACCACGTTTGGCCGCCGTCTTGGGAAATCGTCGCGCCGCCGTCGTCGGCCTCAATCATGCGCGCGGGGTCCGTGGGATCGATCCACAAATCGTGACGATCGCCGTGTGGCGCATTAATACTCTTGAATGTCTGGCCGCCATCCGTCGAGCGGTACATTCCCGTATTCAAAATATAGAGCGTGTCCGTATTTTTCGGATCGGCATAAACGTTCATGAAATACCATGCGCGCTGCGTGAAATTGTGGTTGCCGTTGATGAATTGCCAGCTCTCGCCGCCGTCGTCGGAGCGATACAACCCGCCCTTTTTCGCTTCAATCAGCGCGTAAACACGCTGCGGGTCCGCGCCCACAGCGATTCCGATGCGTCCCAGCACTCCCTCCGGCAGTCCGTGGCCCTCGAGCTGCTTCCATGTCGCGCCGCCGTCGGTGGACTTATAAATCCCGCTGCCCGGCCCGCCGCTAGAAAAACCCCACGG
>DATGJE010000310.1:0-3456 GCA_035295305.1 Candidatus Acidiferrales bacterium
CTCGAATCCACTGCCTGGCCTGAAATCGTCATACAAAACTCTCACCGCGTGAATTGCGCTCTCGAAGATGCGTCCGTTCTGGCCCGGGTTGTTTGCTCTTACGGCCTTCTGCATACGCGGCAAAACTGGGCAAAAATGGAACCGGATCCCGTTCCCGCCAACGCCGCCGCACTTCGGCCAGAACTTCGTCGCGGTTCGCCGCCATTTTCTCTACGACGGCATTCGGGGCGCCGGTTTCCTCGTGCCGCGTTCCCCAAATCAGCAAATCCAAAACCACGGGCGCCAGATCGATTCCCTTCTCCGTCAACCGGTAATTCACTTTTCGTCCGTCGCTCTTCTCCGGCTCCGACGTGATGATCCCCGCCGCGCCGAGCTTGTGCAGGCGGTCCGCCAAAATGTTCGTGGCGATTTTCTCGTCCGATTCCTGAAATTGTTTGAACGTGTGGAAAGCGCGCACCATCATGTCGCGAATGATCAGCAACGACCAGCGATCTCCCAGCGCTTCGAGCGAGATGCTCAGTGGACACCCGGACCGCTGCTTCGACTTAGGCTGTCGTTTCACAGCCCGCACTCTAGCAAATGTAACTTGCATAATGCAAGTGATATTTTACCCTGCACGGCTCCATGCAAAACGGCGGCTATCAGTTTTTTTGGGAAGGCAATGCGGAGAGACAAAAAAACGCCCGTCCCGATAAATACCAGGACGGGCGTGAGTTGCCGAGGAAAACTACAGGGTACTACTTGGAGCCGAAGTGATAGACGATTCCGACCGAAAAGCGCTCCGCATTTTGCGTCGCGCCGTTTGACCGGAAGCCGAAATACTCGAACTGCGGCCGCAGAGCGATATTGCCGCTGCTCGATATCCCGATGTCCGATCCGCCGCCAAAACTATATGCGAACGGGTTGGTTGAGGCGCCGACCGCTGACAGATGCGCCCCGCCAAAAAGCGCCTGACCAAATGGCGTGAAGCGACTGTTCCCGCGAAACGAAATCCTCGGCCCGAATGTGTAGGTCGAAGCGGTAAGTCCCACGCCGCTTGGAGAACCGTGGTAGACGCCGAAATCGGCAACCACGCCAAGCCATCTGTTCGCATTGAACGTCGCCGAACCGCCGAAGCCGTTCAAATTGGTGCCCGGCGCGCCGCCTGAACCGTTAAGGTGCAGCATCGAATAGCCGCCAGCCACGTCGGCCTTGGGCATATCCTGCGCGTACGAACCCATGGCCAAGAGGCCGAAAGCAAGTGCTGCCAACATGATTCTTTTCATTGTTCTCTCCTGTGGTGTCGACAGTCGTACAGCGTTTGTCTTGCCCCCGAAGCAGAATAAATTCTTCCCCGGGAAGTGCGACTCTAAGTTCTAAGTCCTTTATTTGCTGTATTGTGCCGTAGTTTTCCGGCTTTTGAATAGCGTACGGTGGCTTGGGGCACAGGTCAATTTGATACACGAATCGCTGTTCCCAGACCGTTATCCTGACCTTTCGGACAGTTTTCGTGGCCATTTCAGGTGGTTTCGCGCCCTGTCAGTTGCGCTATGATACGGAGCCTCATTGGGCGACCGCCGGGGAGTCGTACCTTGACGGGAGCACCGCCCGAGCCGGGCGACGCATCGAAATACTGAAGCATACATTCAACGAAGGAGAGTGCTCATGCGAGGATTCATTCTGGGGGTCATCGTCGCGATCGTGGTGATTGCCGCCGTGGGGCTCTTTGTCCTGGAGACCGGGCGCGTGAACATGCGGGGCGACGTTCCGCCATCATCACTGGAAACGAGCATCGCAGGGCACGCAATGGACGCCAGCGTCGAGCGCAATTCCCCGAAGGTTACGAACCCCGTCCAGCCGACCGAGCAGAACCTGGTTGATGGAGCCGAAATTTACTCCTTCAAATGCGCGCAATGCCATGGCGATCCGGCGCACACGAAGTCGCTCCTCGCGGAGACTCTCAATCCCCCGCCGCCGCAATTCTTTGGCGACGACCGCCCCGACATGCCCGAGAATCAGAACTATTTCATCACGCTGCACGGTATACGCCTGACGGGCATGCCCGGCTGGAAAAACGCGCTGACAGATGAACAAATCTGGAAGGTCGTCACCTTCCTGTCGCACGCGGACAACTTGCCCGCCAAGGCAAAATCCGTCTTCGGCCTGACTGGCGGCGCGCCTGCCGCGCCCGCGAACCCCAAAAAATAGCCGCGCCGGTGAGGTGAACTGTAGCTCCGGCCTGCCCGCCGAGGCGGGTCCGGCAATTTGTGCCGAGCTGACGTGAGGCCTTCATTGTTCGCGCAGGCCAAACTACGCTAGAGCCTCAGGTCAGTCCCGATAAGAAGCATCGGGACGGGACGTGAGCTACAAGCACTGTTATGGCTTCGCCGCGCGTGGGCGGCTCACAAAATAAAGAATGGGGCCCAAGGCGATCAGCACCGCGCCGACCGCGAGCGAACTGGTTGAGCCAATCGTTTCCGTGCGATTGCGCAGCACGGCGAGGACCATCAGCACGAGCGGCGGAAGCGAGAGCAGCACTGCGCCGGCGATTCCTCCCGGGATGCGATACGGCCGCGGCAGCTCTGGCTCGCGAATGCGCAACGCAATCAGCGCGCCAAATTCCAGCAGAATGCTCAAGCCCGTCAGCAGCACGTCCATGATCACCAGATGCTCGAAATTCAGGAACAAGCACGCGCCCCAGCACAGCGCGCAAGCGGTAATCGCCACCCACGGCATGCCTGTCTTCGACGAAGTGCGCGCGAAAATGCGCGGCAAGTAGCCGTCCTGCGCCATCACCAGCGGCAAGCGCGAAAAGGAAAGCATCAGCGCGTTGAACGTCCCAATCGCGCCGATGGCCCCGCCAATCGCGATGGCAATCGAAAGCCATTCGCCGCCGAGTGTGCGTCCTATGTCCACCCAGCCGCCCGTCGACCATCCGGTTGCGCTGATCCCCGAGCGCGCCACCGCGCCAATCGGCAGAATGTAACTCGCAACGACGAGCAGCACGCTGAAAAGCATCGCCAGTGGAAAAGTTCGCTGCGGACGCACCACTTCCTCGGCGATCGTCGAAGTGTTGTCCCATCCCATGTAATTCCACATGGCGATTAAAATTCCGCCAAGAATATCGAAGTGCCGCGATGCAATCGACGCATTCTGCGGCGATGCCGCCGTCGCAACTGAACCCCAGTGCGTGAGCGCGAGCGCCGTCAAAATCACAAACGGGCTCAGCAGCACCACGGACATCCACAAGGAGCCTTCGCCCACCGCTCGAGCGCCGCGCAAATTCCAAATCGTGCACACCACAATCAGCGCCAGCTCAATCGCGATTCCGCGATGCCCTGCCGTTATCGCCGGAGCGAAATGACCAACGTAATCGACGAATAGCGTCGGATACAGCGCCATTTCGAAAACGCTCCCCGCAAGAGTGAGCCATACTTCCTGAAATCCCCAGAAGCGGCCCATGCCGCGCTGCACCCA
>DATGJE010000311.1:0-4836 GCA_035295305.1 Candidatus Acidiferrales bacterium
CCGCGGAAACCGTCGGAAAGGTATCCAGCGGCCATTGTCCCGGTGATGATGGCGAGAAACGTGCCCAGCTCGATAATTCCGTTGCCCCACGAGAGTTTTTCTTCTGGCAGAATTTCGGGCAGGAGTCCGTATTTCGAAGGCCCAAACAGCGCCGCCTGCGTGCTCAACAAAAAAATCGCGATGAATTCGAGAATCAGATTCTGGCGGGCGAGACCAGCGAGCGCGAAGAACGTCGAGCTGATCTCGAAAAGTTTCGTGCCGATCGTTACTGACCGTTTGCTGAAACGGTCAGCGAAGTAGCCTCCCGTCATTGAAAATAAAATGAAGGGCAGCGCGAAAAGCACCAGTACAATCGGAACCAGGTGGTTCTTGTCAGCTTCCGTCAGCCCCATTCCCAGTATCAGCAGGATGACGAGGTTTTTCAGAGCATTTTCGCTGAAGGCGCCTTGAAACTGCGTGGCGATCAGCGCCCAGAAGCCGGACCGCCACTTGTTGGGAGGGGCTTTTGTTTCGGGGAGCGGGTCAGTGGGCATGGTTCTCGCAAATATTCGGCAAGAAAAAGTTTCGAGAAGGATACCGAATGCCGCGTGTTCGCGCGTCAGCGCAGAAGCGCGTTCACTTTTTGCATCTGCGCGGCGAACTGGTATCCATCGTACTCTGACGGATTCTGCAATTGCTGGTAGAGTCCGGCGATCGCGGAGCGCACGTCCGCTTCATTCGGCATTTTCACGTTGCGCGAGTAGGCAAGGAACAGCGAATTGAGCGCCATGGTGGCTTGTTCGGCGCTGCGCTCTCCAGCCATGGCTATTCTGTCGTCGCCGGAGATATCGCGCATCAACTTTATGGTAGTCGCTTGATCGTAAGGCATCGTCGCGATTCGTTGTGCCAAATCGTCGAGCACGCTTGCGGTATCCGTAGCGGATGCGGCAACTTTTGCTCGATCCGGAGCCACGCGGCTCATCTCTGCATTCACATTTCCAAGCGACGCATCCAGTTTTGTCGCCAAAGCCGCGTCCACCGCGCGGGCCATCTGGCGAAACACGATGTATCGCGACGGATTCCACGGAGGGCTCCCAGGTTTGCGTCCGGCATAGCCGCGCTGCTGCCGCCAACTGTTTTCTGTTTTCACTAAATCGTGATGGCACGCGAAGCAATCAAGCTGGGAGTATTCGGGCCACGCGTCCCGCTGCGTCAAGTCCTGCAAATATTTCATCTCCGCGCTAAATTGCACCGCCTGGCCCGTTCCCCAGTCGCGCACATCGCGCCACGCGTCTTGCTCGAGTGGCTGCTTCCAATGCCGAGGCATGGTCGCCTCGAACGAATCCAGCTCGAAATATAAATCCGGATGCCCCGCGGCGAGCATCTCGTGGTCTACATATTTATTTTTTGTTCCAAGATGGCATTCCAGGCACCGTTCCGTTCGCTGGACAATGTCCCGCGTGTCGTACATTCCCAGCTTCACCGATTGCTCATGCGTCCATCCAACGGTGGTATGCGGCCCGAGCCACGCCGACGCTGGTCCGTGGCAGCTTTCGCAGCTCACGCCGTCGCTGATATCAAACGTTCGCGCGCGCTGCGAAGCCGCGGCATCAATCGCATGGCACGCCAAACATTTCGGCGCGGTGGTCGCCGCGGGCAAGCCGAGAATCTTCGCCATGCGCGTCGCCACGGGCCCGCTCAACATCGTGTAGGCGCGCGAATGCTTGTCCTGCGTCACCCATGTGCTGTATTCGTTCTGCCAAATGCGCGTCTGCGTCATTGGTCGGACGCTCCCGTGGCACGCAGGCGCGCTGCATCCGCCCGCGCCCACGTATTGAATCGGCGTTGCGGTTTGCGCGGATGTTTTATCGGCGCGGTTTTGTCCCCTGGCAACGGGCAAGTCCGCGACGGAGAGCATTAGTCCGACGCCGATGAAGCCGCATAAAACGCGCGCTTTGGTCATATTTGTCACAGTCGAAGACCGCGCTGCTTATACTCCGCGCCCGCGCGCGAAGTCAACGCTTGCCTCTTTGCGCTTCTGGAAAGTTGGCCAAACAATTACCATCGGAATCGCCGTCTTCGTGGACACGCCCTCATCGGTCTGCTATATACTCCCGAAGCCGCCGGGAAGAATTTCTGCAATTGTGTTCACCGGGTGGCACATTGAAACTGGCAGCTGAGGCTCCCGAGATTGTCTTCGATTCCGTTGATCTACGACGAGCTGCAGGCCATTCAAGGTCAGTTCGGCTATCTTCCCGCCGATCAATTGGCCGCGTTGTCATCCCGTTCGAGCATTCCACTATATCGACTGCACGGTGTAGCCAGCTTTTACCCGCATTTTCGGCTTGCGCCTGCGCCGAAGGCTGACGTCCGCGTCTGCTGCGATATGGCCTGCCATCTTCGCGGCGCCGATGATCTTCGCGCAGCGATTGAGCGACGCTATAAAAACGCTTCGCCGTCCGATTTTTCTCTTCAAGAGGTTTCGTGTCTCGGCCAATGCGACGGCGCTCCTGCAATCGCCGTGAACGGGCACATTTGCACGCGCATGAATTCCGCGTCTGCGGATCTCGTGATTCGTGACGCGCTCGCCGGTGAGCCTTTGCCGGAACACATGCACGAACCGGCGAAGCAGGAAATTCTGTCCGATCCCTATCGCGGATCTGAACACTACGGCGCGCTTCGAAATTTCATTTCCTCGCGCGATTGGACGGGTTTCATCGGGCAATTGAAAGCCAGCGGCCTGCGCGGCCTTGGCGGCGCGGGTTTCCCCACGGGCACGAAATGGGAAATCGTCAAAGGCGCCCCCGGCGATGAGAAATTTATCGTTTGTAATGCCGACGAGAGCGAGCCGGGAACATTCAAAGACCGCTTCATCCTGGAAAATCTTTCGCATCTGGTCGTAGAAGGAATGATTCTTGCGGGCCTTTTCACCGGCGCGCGCAAAGGAATTCTCTACATTCGCCATGAATATGAATTGCCCAA
Organism: Candidatus Acidiferrales bacterium; assembly: GCA_035295305.1. Lineage (GTDB taxonomy): Bacteria > Acidobacteriota > Terriglobia > Acidiferrales > UBA7541 > DAHUXN01. Next base: position 2,962 of record DATGJE010000311.1, read on the forward strand.
GAAAATAGTCGCCGCGGAGATTCAGGCCTGCTATCGCGACGGCATACTCGGCCGAAATATTCTGGGCGCGGGTCTCGACTTCGAGCTTGAGATTTTCACCAGCCCCGGCGGCTACATTTGCGGCGAGGAAAGCGCCTTGCTCGAAGCCATCGAAGGCAAACGCGCCGAGCCTCGTAACAAACCGCCATTCCCCGGCGTGCAAGGCCTCTGGCAAAAGCCAACGGTGATCAACAACGTCGAAACGTTTTCAAATGTCCCGCTCATCCTCGTTCGCGGCGTGGATTGGTACAAATCGCAAGGGCAGAGCGGAGTTTCGGGACTGAAATTTATCGGAGTGAGCGGCGCCGTGAAACGCCCCGGGGTTTATGAAGTCGCGATGGGTGCGCCGGCGTCGGACCTGATTTTTCGCTGCGCGGGCGGCCCTCCGGATGGCCGCCGATTAAAATCCTTCGCGCCGTCGGGTCCGTCTTCCGGCTATCTCCCCGCCTCGATGGCCGACGTTCACATGGATTTCAAATCGTTGGCCGACGCGGGTTCGATGCTCGGCTCGGGCGCGCTCGTCGTTTGCGACGACTCCGCCTGCATGCTCGACATGGCTCTCAACTCGACAAAGTTTTTTCGCAATGAATCGTGCGGCAAATGCGTTCCGTGCCGTATAGGTTCGCAAAAGCTCGTCGACATTCTCACTGGTTGGACGCGCGGCGAAGGCGCCTCATCCGATATGATTCTCATCGACGAACTCGCCAACGCGCTTCGGCTGACGTCAATTTGCGGATTGGGTCAGGTCGTTCCTGTTCCCATTGCGTCGGTTCTGAAATATTTTTCTGACGAAGTTACGGCCCATTACAGGGAACGCCGTTGCCCAGCGGGCGTTTGTCCCGTGGGCGGTTCGAGGCCTTCATGAGCCCGGCGCTTGTCGAGTTGACGATCGACGGCGGCAAAGTCTCCGTGCCCGAAGGCACCACGGTCTTCGACGCTGCGCGGTTGAACAACATTCGCATCCCGACGCTCTGCCACCAGCAAAATGAAGTTCCCGTCGGTGTCTGCCGCGTTTGCGTGGTTGATGTGGGCGGGCGCGTCCTGACGGCTTCGTGTGTGCGTCCGGTGGAAAGCGGCATGGTTGTTTCGACGACTTCCGAAAAAGTTCGCAACGCCCGCCGCACGCTCGTCGAGCTTCTGATGTCCGATCATCCCTCGCCGTGTGCGCGGCAGCAACAATCCGGCGATTGCGAGCTTGAAGTCATGGCGCGAGCCGAAGGCGTGGAAACTCCGCGTTTCGCGCGCCGCGCCACTTCCCGTGGTCGCGACGATTCCTCGGTCGCCATTGCGGTCGACCACGACGCGTGCATCCTCTGTGATCGCTGCATTCGCGGCTGCGACGACATTCGCCACAACGACGTTTTGGGTCGAATGGGCAAAGGCTACCGCACGGGAATCGCCTTCGACCAGAATCTTCCCATGGGCAATTCGTCGTGCGTGTCTTGCGGCGAATGCATGATTTCGTGTCCCACCGGCGCGCTCACAAATAAATTTCACGTTGGTACTTCGCTTCGCACAGGCGAGCCCGCCTCGCCGGAGGTTCTCCACGAATTGCCCGTATTCGCGGGCGTCTCCGGCACGTTTCTTGAATTAAATCGCGGAGCAATTGTCGTTCGCCATTTTCGTCCAGGCGAAATTATCTGCCGCGAGGGCGAATACGGCTCGACCGCGTTTTACATGCTCGAAGGCCGCGCACAGGTTTCCATCAACGCGCAAATCGGGCACGTAAAAACCGAAGGCGGCGCGCGAGGTTTCTTCAGCAAACTTTCGAGTCGCCTCGCTCGCGGCGCGGAAGATCATCGCGACGAAGAATCGGTGCGTCGCACGATTCCCATT
>DATGJE010000312.1:0-4256 GCA_035295305.1 Candidatus Acidiferrales bacterium
AGCAAAGCGGCGTCGAGCCGCCGCACTCCACAAAAGCGGCGACAGCAAACTACGAGCGCGAGGCCATGACCGCAGCGGGCAGACCTGCTTCCTTGCGGAGCGCGTCGGCGCGATCGGTAAGCTCCCAGGTGAAGCCGGGACCCGTGCGGCCGAAATGGCCGTACGAAGCGGTCTCGCGATAAATCGGCCGGCGGAGATTCAGCGTTTCGATGATGCCGCGCGGCGTCAACTTGAAAGTGTCGCGAATCAGCGCAGTGATTTGCGCGTCAGGGATAGTGCCGGTGCCGAAAGTATCGGCCATCACGGAGACAGGCTCGGCGACGCCGATGGCGTAGGCAAGCTGAACTTCGAGCTTGCGGGCGACTCCAGCGGCGACGAGATTCTTTGCGATGTAACGCGCCATGTAGCAAGCGGAGCGGTCAACCTTGGTCGGATCTTTGCCGGAAAGCGCGCCACCACCATGACGGCTGTAGCCGCCGTAAGTGTCGACAATGATTTTACGGCCCGTGAGGCCCGCGTCGCCCATCGGGCCGCCGACGACGAAGCGTCCGGTCGGATTGATGTGCACGCGCGTTTCCTTGTCCATCATTTTCGCGGGCACAACGGGGCGAATGACTTCGTTCAGGATGGCTTGATGAAGATCTTTATTGGAAACGGACTCGCCGTGCTGCGTGGAGATGACCACGCAATCCACGCGGGCGGGACGACCATTGATATATTCGACGGTGACTTGCGATTTGCCATCGGGGCGGAGGAAGTCAACGATTCCGGCTTTGCGAACTTCGGCGAGGCGTTGCGTGAGGCGATGCGCGAGTTGGATGGGCATGGGCATCAGCTCTTCCGTCTCGTCGCAGGCGAAACCGAACATCAAGCCCTGGTCGCCCGCGCCACCGGTATCGACGCCCATGGCGATGTCGCCAGACTGTTTCTTAACCGTGCAGATGATGCCGCAAGTTTCGGCGTCGAAGCCATATTTCGCGCGCGTGTAGCCCACGTCGCGAATGACGTCACGGGCGACGCCTGCGAAATCGACGTAGGTATTCGTGGTGATTTCACCGGCGATGACGACGAGCCCAGTGGTGACCAGCGTCTCGCAGGCGACGCGGCCCATGGGGTCGTCTTTCATTACGGCATCAAGAATGGCGTCGGAAATCTGATCGGCGATCTTGTCGGGGTGGCCTTCGGTGACAGATTCGGAAGTAAACAGGATTTTCTCTTCTGCGCGTGTCAAAACATTCTCCTTCGGCTATTTGGCAGGCAAATTAGTGGCCCAAGCGCCTGATACAGCGGGAAATACAAATAAAAACCGTAGCACGGGGCTACTGCCGTGTCAACGCCTTGCACGGAAACGGCTTATTGGCAGGCCGAATGGGGCAAAACTCGCGGCGAAATACGGTTTCGCCAGGTTGTAACCGGACACGGGCGGGGCCAGAAATGCAAGTGTTTGCACGACGAGGGACATAAATTCTCCTCGGATGCCTGCCCAAGAGCCAGAACAGCTAAATCATATTCCGGCTTCCTGACTGAAATATTGGTAGTCCTCGCGCCAGCCGCCTTGCCCTTTGCCAATGGCCTTGTAATCTTCAACAAATTCGATCGCACGGATGTACTTCACCATGGTGAAGCCGAGTTGAGTTTCCACGCGAAGGCGAAGCGGTGCACCGTGGTTAATGGGAAGCGGTTGGCCATTCATTTCATAGGCAAGGATGGTTTGCGGATCATCAGCCAACGCCATGCGAATCGTGCCGTAGAAGTAGCCGGGACCCTGTGCATGTGGCTCGGAGGTGGATTTGTTGTCGAGCGCATAGAAAACCATGTAGCGGGCGGAGGGTAGCGGATGGCAGAGTTCTACGATGTGACGCAGAGAGACACCACCCCATTCCGCGACGCCCGACCAACCCTGGATGCAACAATGTTTCGTGATTTGAGTCTGCTTGGGCATCGCGCGAAGATCAGCAAGCGAGAGACGCAGCGGCTTTTCAACCAGGCCGCCAATTTCCAGTCTGTAATTTACGAATTGCTCGCGCGCCATTGCCAGATAAGTTTCTTCTTTGGGCGGACGGCCGTTCACCCAGTGGTAGGGCGAAATGTCCGCGGTTGAGTAATGCTGCGCGGAGATTTGATGACCGAACAGGAGCGTGCGTAACGGATCAGTGATTGACTGAGTGGCTCTTTGGACGAAACGGGGACGCCGGCGCGAACATATTGTGGTCACGATGTGAATGACTACGACACCGGTCAGGCCGGAAAGCCAGACCACGAGAGCGAGCATCAAGCGCGGATTATGCGTCTCCCCCAGAACGATGAGGGATAGTTCCGTGCGGAAACCGTGTAAAGCAACGGTGGTAACGTGCACAAGGAAAAATAGAATGAAAGTGCAAAGAGCCAGAAAATGCAAGCTGCGCGCGCTTTGCCGGCCGTGAAAGATTTTGATATACCACGGGAAACGAGCCGCCACTGCCGGGGACATCGCCAATCCAGTGGCGATGCTCAATGGCGCGAGCAAAAATACCACTGCGGCATAGCTCAACTGCTGCAATGCGTTATATGCCCCGGGTGTTTCCACGATGTGAAAACTTAAGTAGGTCAGCATCGCGTGCCACGCGTCCGGGATGATCTGCCAGGTAGTCGGAATCAGGCGCCGCCATTCGGGCGTGACAAACAGCAATACGATGTACGTCAGACCCGTGAGCAACCAACCGAAATCCACGAGAAAGTGCCAATGCCGCCCCAGACCTAGATTTTCGTGGCCCGGCAGGGCGATCGCGGACGGGAACGACGTTTCCTCATCACTGGCCGTCCAGAGGCGGTCTTTCGGCCGCTGCTTCTTCGTGAATTTGAGCCACTCGCTGCCCGGCGTACAGTGTTCGTTCCAGTAAAGTCTCGGATGCGCGCTCAGGATTTCCAGACCGCTACGGACGAGAAGCGATAAGAAGAGGAAATTGAAGAAATGCGCCGCGCGAAGCCACAATGGATAGTCAAGAGGCTTCACTGGGGCATGCTCGCGGACTGTAGTCCAGGAATTCTCATCTGATGCTTGTGTAGGCGAAGGAAAATCGCCAGCGGCTCCGACGTACAAAACATATTTACACCCGCGTGTTCGTCGAGGACAGTTAATTCTTCGCGGCGCTGGTGCCGTCGCTGCCGCTGCGGCGGGAGAGCAAATAGGCGCGAATGAATTTGTCGAGGTCGCCATTGAGGACGCGCTCGACATCGCCCTGCTCGACTTTGGTGCGGTGGTCCTTCACCAGTTGATAGGGCTGCAAAACATAGGAGCGAATCTGGCTGCCGAAACTGATTTCGGGCTTGGACTCATCGAGCTTGCGCGTTACTTCGCGGCGCTTGTCAATTTCGCGCTCGTAAAGCTGGGACTTCAGAACTTTCATGGCGATTTCGCGATTCTTGTGCTGGCTGCGTTCGTTCTGGCATTGCACGACGATACCCGACGGGAGATGCGTGATACGCACGGCCGATTCCACTTTGTTGACGTTCTGGCCGCCGTGGCCGCCGGCGCGAAACGTATCGATGCGAAGTTCGTCGGGCTTGATGACAATGTCAATGCGGTCGTCAATTTCAGGGATGACAAAGACGGAGGCAAAGGAAGTGTGACGGCGGGCGGCCTGATCGAAGGGCGAAATGCGCACGAGGCGGTGCACGCCGGTTTCCCCTTGCAGCAAACCAAAAGCGTTTTCGCCTTCGATGCGAACGGTGACGGATTTCAGTCCCGCCTCTTCGCCGGGAGTGGAGTCGATGACCGTGGCGCGCAGATTTTTGCTTTCTGTCCAGCGCAGGTACATACGCAGAAGCATTTCCGCCCAGTCCTGCGATTCGGTGCCGCCCGCGCCGGGCTTGATGGTCATGATGGCGCTGAGTGCGTCGTTTTCGCCGGAGAGGAGCGTTTGTGTCTCGAGTTCGGCGATATATTTGTCGATGGCGTCGAGTTCGGCGCTGATATCTTTGAGGACGGATTCGCGCTGCGCGGCGTCGGATTCTTCGTGCGCCATGTGGAAATAGGTTTCGATGTCGCTGACGGCGCGCGTGAGCTTTTCGTCCGCGGCGATGTTGCCTTCGGCGTGTTTACGCTGCTGCAGGATGCCCTGGGCTTTTTCCTGGTCCTGCCAAAAGGCGGGATCGCTCGCCTTTGCTTCGAGGGCTTTCAGTCGGTCGCGGTTAGTGGCAACGTCAAAGATAGCTCCGCACGAGGTCGATGCGTTTTTTCAATTCTTCAAAGCGAGTCTGAAGATCTTCGATGTGAT
>DATGJE010000313.1:0-2170 GCA_035295305.1 Candidatus Acidiferrales bacterium
CCATGCTGCAGCACAAAGTAGCGACGCTGTTGATACCCATCGCGTTGATCACGGTGATTTACTTTGTCAGCCGCTGGCTATTGCGCCCCGCGCCTGTCGATGGACAGAATCGCTGATCAGCGGATCGAAAAATAACGACTCGTCGCGTGGCTCCTCGGGATGACAACAAGAAAAATGTGTAATTCGGGGAGTTCGCCTGCAGCAGGCAAGCAATGTGACGACGCACGATGACGATTTTCAGCGCGAGCGGCCTTGTTCCCCGGAGGCAAACTGTATTCCTTGCGCGCGCAAAGTGAAGTTCGCATTTAGCTCGATGACGGCGATCAGGTTGTCGGGCGTGTCGGCGTCTTGGGGGAAGCGAAGGTCGCGCAGCGTTACGCGATAGCCATCGGCCGTGCTTTCAAGGTCCGCCAGCGGGAATCGCGCGTAGCGAACAAACTCTTGCGCGAGCGGTGCGTTGCGAGCCGCATCGATAGCCGGAGAACTTCCAGGCTTGTAATGCGTCAGGCTCGAGTTGGCATCGAACACGTCGCCCCCGCCGACGGAAACACTAACCACTTCGATTGTATTTTTCGTATCGATCACGCCGCGCCACAAAAAGAGCGACGCAGAATCGGGAAACGCTCCCGCAACCAGCGGCATCGCGCCGTGATAATCCTGCGCCAGAAGCATTTGCACAGCGGTGCCGTGCATCTCCGCGCGCACTCCAATGTAGAGCCCGACAATCACCAGCACGGCGATTGCGCCTTTCGATGGACGCGCGCGTTTTTTCTTGGAGGCGATTTCCTCGCTCACAAGGTGGAATAAGGCAGGTAGGAGAAGTCCGGCGGCGAGCACCGCCAAAATCCACGGATCCACGCCGCTTAGCAAGTCCCAGGAAAACCAGCGCGCGCGAAAGGGCCAGAGCAACTGCACGCCGTCCGCTGTAGCCACGTCGAGCAAGATGTGCGCGCCGATTCCAATGACGCATAGCAGGAGCACGCGCGAGAAACGCAACGGCGCGGCTTGATTGCTGCGCGTCGCCAGACAGAATCCCAGTGCAATCACAATCGCCAGAATCGGCGCGCCAACAATCGAGTGCAGCAGCGCATAGCGACAGTGCAGATAGACGTTCGCGCCTCCGAAGTAACTCAGCAAATCCAAATCAGCGGCAGTTCCGGATACGATGAGGATCGGCATAGCCATGCGGCTGACTCGACGCAAACCCGCGCGGTCGAACGCCACAGCCATCAATGCTTGAGTGATTGGATTCAATTTACCGGCTCTCTACATCTGACGCGAATCACCGTACCTGCGTTCCTGCGGCGCCTTATTTATTTGGAAGCGTTGGGCCCTCGGGTACTACCAGTGTCAGCGCGTCCGGCACAATGCGAAATCGCAAAGGCAGCGCGGCGGCCGCTTCGCCATCCACTTGCGAAAAAATTTCCTCCGCTTCGATTGCGTCGCACGTGAACTCCGTCGTTTTCCAGGCATGAATCCCCGGCACGCGCCGCAAGCAGCCCAGCCAGATTGCCGGCAAACACAACAGCACGCCGAAGCGATTCTGGCCTTCGTAAGCGACGATTTCAAACGCATCCTCGAAAAGGCTCGCGCCGGTCGTAATGCGAAACGGGCCGCCGTAATATTTTGTGCGCCCAACGACGATCAGCGACGCCGTCATTTCATGCTCGCGCGATTGCACGCGAAAGCGCGGAAAGCGGTAACTGAAAAATTGCCGCAAGCCTTCCTGCCAGTAAGCCAGTATTCCCATGCGCAACTTCTTTGCCGCGTCGACGCTGTGCACGATCGCGCCGTCAGGTCCCGCGCCGCTGACGCAGAGGAAATGCCGCGTCTTTGACGCGGAACCATCGCTCGAATCTTCGTTCCACGCCATTTCGCCCAACGCTACGCGCACCAACTCGCCGCGGGCGATCAGACCCGCTGCTTTGGGAATATTCCACGGGATGTCCAGCTCCTTCGCCAAAATATTCGCCGTTCCCGCGGGCAGCACTGCCATCGGCACTTCGCTTCCGGCCAGACCGTTTACCGCCTCATTGATCGTTCCGTCGCCGCCGCAAACAATTACCAGTTGCCGTCCCTCGCGCACCGCCTTGCGCGCGATCTCCGTTGCCGAACCTGCGTGCGCCGTGGCAATCGCTTCCGCGGTGATTCCTGCGTCTTTCAAAACGCG
>DATGJE010000314.1:0-3793 GCA_035295305.1 Candidatus Acidiferrales bacterium
GAATCTTCCGTGAAAACGCTGCTGCGCCTGCGCGACGACATCACTACGACCTCAGATATGGTAAATCAGATCGAGTGGATGCGGAAACAGCTGGGCGACGTGCAGTCGATGCTGGCGGATGAAAAGACCAAAGGCGATTTACTGAAGTCCGTGAAAGAGATGGACGAGAAGTTGCAGGGGGTTGAGTTCAAGCTGATCTCGCGCGTGGAAGCCAATAGCGACGATAAATATTTCGTTTCCGCCTATAAGGTGTATCTGAACTTGTTGTGGCTGAACGGGGAAGTAGGTTCGGGCGCGGGCGACGTGGCGGGAGGTGCGGCGTTCGCGCCAACGGATACGGAGATGAGTTTACTGCAAATGATCGAAAAGGATTTGGCGTCAGCGAAGGCTGATTACCGGACTTTGATCAGCAAGGATATTCCGGCGTTCAATCGTTCGCTTGCGGAGCATGGAGTGATTCCAGTTACGGCGGTCAGTCCGGCACCGGATGCGAGCGCAGGCGGAAATCGATAAAGAGTCGTGGAAGTGAAGCGATTGAGTATTGCGTTTATGGCGGCGTGCATTCGGTGATGCTTCCTATTTTGTGTTGCCCCAGATATCGCCCACAGTGAAACCTTCTGGGAATGGGTCGTCGCTTTCCAGAACGTATTGAGAGAAGCCGGTGATCCACGCGCGTCCGCTGATGGTGGGAACTACGGCTGGATAGCGGGCGACACGCGATTCGCCGATGAGGCGGCCCGTGAACGTGGTGCCCAGAATTCCTTGGTGAACGAAATCCTGATGGAACGGAAGCACGCCCTTTGCATGCAATGCGGCCATTTTTGCGCAAGTGCCAGTGCCGCAGGGCGAGCGGTCCAGCGCGCCAGTCCAAGACGAAGGGCGATTCCAGTCGAGCTGGCCCGTGGAAACGATTACGGCATTCTTGCGGTGAATTTCTGGGTTGGATGAAGGCGCGGAAAGTTGCGCGATGGTGATTCCTGAGATCGCGGGATTTTCAGGATGCGCAACGGGAAGCTGCTGCTGCGCCGCCGCCTTGATCATTTCTCCGACGCGCACGATGTCGCGAGCTTCCTCGGGGATAAGGCGAATTCCCAGCGGTTCTGCGTCGGCGATAACGTAAAACATTCCTCCGTAAGCGACATCAACCTTGACGGTGCCCAGTCCCTGCACTTCAATCGACGCGTCGAGATGAACGGCGAAGGCAGGGACATTTTGAAATGTCACGCGAGTGACTTTTGAATTCTCGATCTCCGCTTCGACTTCGATCAGACCCGCCGGCGTATCCAATTTCAGGCGCATAGTTCGGCCGCGAATCGGAATCATGCCTGTCTCGAGCAGAACGGTAACGACGCAAATCGTGTTCGTGCCGGACATCGGCGGATATTCGACCTGCTCCATGATGATGAAGCCGGCGTCCGCATCGGGATGGGTGGGCGGGAGAATTAAATTGCAATTGGAGGCAGGGTAGCCGCGAGGTTCGCGGAGCATCAGCTTGCGAAGGCTGTCGGCGTGCGTCTCGAAGTAAACTTTTTTCTCGAACATCGTTTTGCCTGGCACATCTGGAACTGCGCCGATAATGACGCGTCCCGGCTCGCCACAAGCGTGAGCGTCGATTGCGGAAATCATGCGCGCGAACTGCACGGGTGCCTCCAGAGGTGCGAGGAAGTGAAAGAGACCAAACGTCTTGTATATAGTATATTCAACGAGTTATATTTCAATGTTTCACAGACTGCGGCGAAGTGTGTTTCCACTTATTCCGCTTCAGGGTGAACAAAGAGTTTATGCGAGAACAAGTTAGTCGCGTTAAGGTAATCGATTCTCACACAGGCGGCGAGCCAACGCGAGTCGTTGTTGCAGGCGGCCCAGCGCTGGGTGGCGGGCCATTGTCTGGCCGGCTGGCACGATTTCGAGAGGAATTCGACTGGTTCCGGTCGGCGGTAGTGAACGAACCTCGCGGATCGGATGCGGTTGTTGGCGCCCTGCTATGCGAACCGGAGGATCCGTCGTGCACAGCGGGCGTGATTTTTTTCAATAATGTTGGCTACCTGGGAATGTGCGGTCACGGGACGATTGGTTTGCTTGTCACGCTGAAGCACCTCGGGCGGCTTAAGCCGGGCGAGCATCAGATCGAGACTCCCGTAGGAAAGGTGACGGCGCAGCTGCACGAAACGGGCGAAGTGTCCGTCGACAATGTTGTGAGTTATCGCACGGGCGTTGGGATTGGCGTGGATGTGCCCGGGCATGGTTTGGTCGCGGGAGACGTGGCGTGGGGCGGGAACTGGTTTTTCTTAGTGAAAGAGCATGGGATGGAGATTTCCTTTGCGAACGTCGAGAGACTGACGGAATTCACGTGGCAGATTCGTCAAGCGATTACACGCGCAGGCATCAGAGGCAAGAACGGTGGGGAAATCGATCACATCGAGTTGTTTGGTCCTTCCAAGATGCCCGGCGTGAATAGCAAGAATTTTGTGCTGTGTCCAGGGAAGAGCTATGACCGATCGCCGTGCGGAACAGGCACGTGCGCGAAGATGGCGTGTCTATACGCGGACGGCAAGTTGAAGGAAGGCACGATCTGGCGGCAAGAAAGCATTGTGGGGAGCGTGTTCGAAGGCAGCATCAAGGTTCGGGACGGAGCGCCAGATGGCCATGTGTACCCCAGCATAAAAGGATCGGCGTACATTGATGCCGAGGGCGACCTGATACTGGACGAGCATGATCCGTTTCGTTTCGGAATTACGAGATGAGGGCGAGAGCCTATGACGTAGTTGTCATCGGCGCAGGAATCGTTGGCGCTGCCTGTGCGTGGGCTTGCGCGAACGAGGGATTGCGCGTCGCGGTGGTCGAAGCGGACATCATTGGAGGAGGCGCGACCGGGGCGGGAATGGGCCACCTGGTTGTCATGGACGACTCCGAAGCGCAGTTCGCCCTGACTCGATACTCGCGTTCGTTATGGCAGCAGCTTGCGAGGGAATTGCCCGGGGATGTGGAGTACGAATCGTGCGGAACGATTTGGGTGGCCGCGGACGAAGAGGAGATGAAAGCAGTCAGGGAAAAGAAAGAATTTTACGACGCGCGTGGCGTGCAGGCAGAAGTGCTGGATGCGAAAGCGCTCCGAGTGGCGGAGCCGAACCTGCGCGAAGGGTTGGTCGGCGGGTTGCTAGTTCCCGGCGACGCGGTGATTTATGCGCCGTGCGCGGCGCGATTTTTCATCGAACGAGCGCAGTCACGCGGCGCCGAATTGTATGTGCCGCGTGTGGTGACGGAGATCAACACCGAAGGCGTGCGGTTGAATGACGGCACTGTCATTGTCGCTCACCGTGTGGTGAATGCAGCGGGAACGTGGTCGCCGATGTTAACGCCCGGGATTGAAGTGAAAAAACGCAAAGGGCACCTGGTGATTACGGAACGATATGCGGGATTCGTGAAGCACCAATTGGTGGAGCTGGGATATTTGAAGAGTGCGCACTCGATGACGACGGAATCGGTGGCGTTCAACGTGCAGCCGCGTCGCACGGGTCAGATGTTGATTGGGTCTTCCCGGCAATTCGATGTGGAGGGCAAAGAAGTCGATGTGAGTATTTTGAGGCGCATGCTGGAGCGAGCAGCGGAGTTTTTGCCGGGAGTGAATCGGTTATCCGCGATTCGTAGTTGGACAGGCTTTCGCGCGGCAACACCTGATAAATTGCCGCTGATTGGTCCGTGGGTTGGGCGCGAGAATTTATTTCTTGCCACGGGACACGAAGGTTTGGGTATTACCACATCGCTGGGAACGGCAAAGGTGCTTGTGGATCAA
>DATGJE010000315.1:0-7281 GCA_035295305.1 Candidatus Acidiferrales bacterium
ACAGGCGCGCGAGAAACTCAGAACGCTTCAAGCCAGCAAGAACCGGCTGGCTCTACTCTGCCGAAGGGCAAGAAGCTGGTGATGAAGGACGGCACATCGCAGATTGTCAGCAGCTACGAAGTCGAGGGCGATCGCGTGCGCTATTTCAGCGTTGAACGCGGCGAATGGGAGGAAGTGCCCGCTGCGATGGTGGACTGGGGCGCCACAAAAAAGGCACAGGCCGATGATGCCCAGCAAGCGGAAGCGTTGGATAACAAACTGAAAATGGAAGAGGCCGCGGCAAAGGTGGCGCCGCTCGACGTGGATGCCAGCCTGGAAATCATTCCAGGAGTTTTTCTGCCGCCGGGCGAAGGAATTTTTATTCTGGACGGGCGCGCGATTTTCCCGCTGCGGCAATCGGCGGCTTCCAGCAGACTGAGCAAAAAGCGATTGATGGAGCAGGTGGTTGTGCCCGTGCCGATCCTGCCTTCGCGGCGCGCGGTCGATCTTGATGGGGCGCACGCGACATTTCGAATCACAAATCCGTCGCCGGAATTTTATTTGCGAACGACGGATCCGGGCGAGCCGGAAGTGGAACTGATCGAGGCGCACGTACACGGCAACAAGAGACATATCGCAGACATCGACAGTTTTTTCACGCAGCAGCAAGAAAAGCGAAAAACAATGTCGCTTCAAATTTGGGAAGTGGCGAAAGGCGTCTACCGTTTTACGCTGGGCCAACCGTTGAAGCCTGGAGAGTATGCGCTGGCTGAAATTTCCGTGAAAGAAGGAATGAATCTGCTGGTGTGGGATTTTGGCGTGGACGCGTCGCGCGGGAAGCAACCCAAGAATGAGAAATAAGATTGTGTTTTGCGAATTACTTCGATGCGGCGGGCGCAATGAATTTCTCGATGGCCGAGATCAGCTCCGCCATCTGAAAGGGCTTTTGCAAAGCGAAAGAGCCCTTCTCCTCAAGCGCGGTGATTTGCGATGAATCGACAATCTCCCCAGTGATGAAGAGAAACCTTGGATGCTTCGCGCCCGGCTGGCTGCGGACGCGATCGAATAGTTCCAAGCCGCTGACTCCGCCCAGATTGAAATCGCAGACGACGATGTCATAAGAGCGCGCCGAAATCCTTCCCCACGCCTCCTCACCGGTACGAACGCCCTCGACGTCGGCGCCACGCGCCTTCAGGCCCTCCTCGACCAACTCGCGAATTCCCTCCTCGTCTTCCACGACGAGAATTGAGCAGTTTTTTATGCCATCACGCTGCGAAATGGATGAAAGCGCGGCGGCGGCCGACAGTGGCGCGGAGCGCGAAACTGGCAGGAGAATACGAAAGCGACCGCCCCCTGCGGGAGATGATTGCACTTCGATCGTGCCGCCGTGTTCCTTGAGAATCACCAGGCAGATCGTTAGTCCGAGGCCGGTGCCCCCGGTGGAGCGGCGCGTGGTAAAAAAAGGATCAAAGATCTTCGAACGAATGTCGGCGGGAATGCCCGGACCGTCGTCGTCAACCAGAATTTCGGCTTTGCCTTCCACCTCGGCGATACGGATGCTGATCTTCCCGTGATCGCGCACGGCTGCGATGGACTGCTCCGCATTGGCGAGCAGATTCACGAAAACCTGAACTACTTGATTTGGGTCTGCCTGAATCTCCGGCGATTTTGACGCTGCGTCAAAATCCACTGTGATCTGCCGGCTCGCGAGCACGAACTGCTGAAGTTCAATAGCGCGGGCTATCAGTTCGCCGAGGCGAACGTGCTGGCTCTTTGGGCGCGAAGGACGGGAAAAGTTCAGCAAGCCGTGAACGAGTTCGACGGCCTTGCGCGCCTGTTTCTGCACTAGTTCGATTTGCCGCCGCGAAGCGTCGTCGGTGGCGCGCTCGCGCACAAGATCACTCATCCCCAGAATCGCCGTGAGAGGATTGTTCAATTCGTGGGCGACTCCCGAAACCATCTGGCCGATAGCCGCCAGTTTTTCCGATTGGAGCAACTGCTGCTCCAGGCGTTTCGATTCGGTGACGTCGCGCGCCGAGGCGACGATTCCGATGATTTTTCCCTCCGCGTCGGTCAGCGGGCCGGCATTGGCGCGAAACGTTCTCCAGCCGCCGTTTTTATGCGCAGTGCGGTATTCCACGGTCCCGAAACTCGTCTTTCCCGTGACGAGACTGCTGAAAAATTCCATGACGGAGGCGCGGTCGTCAGGGTGCGGGCGCTCGCCAAGGCCCATGCCGACGTATTCCTCCGGTGTATAGCCGAGAAATTCTTCGACGCGCGGGCTAACGAACGTGTACCGGCCGTGCGTGTCGAGAACCACGATGATGTCTGGAAAGCAGGCGACCAGGCGGCGCACGAATTCCTGTTCCTCGCCGAGGCGCCGCTCAATGTTGCGGCGTTCCGTAATGTCCACGAGCGAACCCTGAAAGCGAACGAAGCGGCCGGAGACATCGCGGATTGCGACGCAGGAGTTAAGAGCGTGAATACGCGAGCCGTCCTTGCGGCGAAGGACGATTTCACGGTCGCGCAGGAAGCCGGTTTCGTGCAGTTCGTCGAATAACGAATTCCATTGCGACCGGTCGGCAAAATAGTCGCCGAGATTCTTGGCGAGCAGCTCCGCCTTGCTTGCAGGACCGAGCATTCTAACCAAGGCCGGATTCACGTCGAGAAGCTTGCCATCCGGCGCGCTGAAGTAGACACCTTCGTGAAGGGTCTCAAAGAGATCGGTGAAACGCGCTTCCGCTTCGCGCTGCGCGGAAACGTCGCGCGCAAGGCCGCTGGCGCCCGTAACCGCGCCATTTTTCACCACTGCTTGCAATGTGCATTCGTAGAAGCGAATTGCTTCCGGGTTTGCCTTCCAGCGCACTTGCACGACGCCGCTCCACGAGCGTGTTTCGATGAAACGCGGCAATGCCTTTTCGATTTGCGCGCGGGTGGGCTCGGCGACAAAGTCCTCAAACGGATGGTTCACGATTTCGGCAAAGGGCAGGCCGAGAATGTCGGCGAATTCGCGGTTAATGACGCGGATTTGGCCGTCTAGGGAAATATGGAACGCGATACGATCGAGGCTGTCGATGAGTTCGCGGAAACTGTGCTGTGAACGGGCGACAATCTCAAACAATTTTTCGAGTTGCGCATCACTGGGCGGTCCGGCGTGGCCTTCCGCATAGCCCTGCACAAAGCCGCGGAGCTGCGCGATCTTGCGTTTCTGCGTCCAGGCATAAACGCCAAAGAGGACAACCACAATAATGAGCCCGAGAGACAGAAGCCTGAAATGGCCTGCCACTGGGCGCGCCGGTTGCATCGTAATGAAGCCAACGGTGAAGGCCAGGAGTATAAGAAGCAGCAGGCTGGTGCGCCACAAAGATGATTCGCGACGTTCGAGCTCTTTCCATTGGGAAAGCGCGCCGGTTTCTGGTCTCTTCGCGTCTGTCATAGAGGATTCGGGATCGTTAACCGGAACGTCAACACATTAGCCGCGGGCGCAGAAGGCATAAAACATTGTAGAGGCAGCAGGATTACCGCGACAAACCGTAAAGAGGAAGGAGTTTCCACAGGTTCAATGAGGAAGATGCGACGACGGAAGGGCAGCGCAAGCGTCTATTGAAGCGGGAGATGTGGCTTCGCAAAAAAATAGGCGGCGCGCCTTGCGTGGCACGCCGCCCAGTCAGGTTAACACGATTCGGTTTAAGGTTCGACGATCGTGTCGGTGTCCTTCCGCAAGAAGTCCAGCGCCGCCGCTTCCTCCGGCGTGAGCTGCGGCTCCTCCGCTTCGGGCTCTTCTCTAGGCACTTCGGTGAGAAGTTGAACGCTGCGATAACGGTCGAGGCCCGTACCGGCGGGAATCAGGCGGCCCATGATGACGTTTTCCTTCAGGCCGCGCAGATAATCCACCTTGCCGGAAATCGCGGCTTCCGTAAGGACGCGGGTCGTCTCCTGGAAGCTGGCCGCGGAGATGAACGAGTCGGTCGAGAGCGAGGCCTTGGTGATTCCCAGCAGCAGCGGACGCCCGGTCGCGGGACGATTGCCGTCGTGGATCACGTGGTCGTTCTCCTCGCGGAAGCGGAACTTGTCCACCTGTTCTTCGAGGAGGAACATTGTGTCGCCGACGTCTTCGACCTTCACCCAACGCATCATTTGCCGAACGATGGTCTCGATATGCTTGTCATTGATGTTCACGCCCTGCAGGCGGTAAACCTCCTGCACCGAGTTCACTAGATAAGCTTGCGTGAACTTTTCGCCGAGCACGGCCAGCAAATCGTGCGGGTTGAGCGGGCCGTCGATCAACGGCTCGCCAGCGCGGACACGTTCGCCTTCCTGCACGTTGATATGCACGCCGCGCGGAATGGAGTATTCCTTGATGGTCTTGGCAACTTTTCCGCCGTCTTCGCTTTCGACAAAAATCCGGCGCATGCCCTTGACGATTTCGCCGTACTTGACCACACCATCGATTTCGCTGATGACGGCGGGATCTTTCGGCTTGCGCGTTTCGAACAGTTCGACGACGCGCGGCAGACCTCCTGTGATGTCTTTTGTCTTGGTGGTCTCGCGCGGAATCTTCGCGAGCACGTCGCCGGGCTGCACGTCATCGCCATCGGCGACCATCAAGTGGGCGCGCGACGGCATCAGGTATTTCTTGCGAACGCGGCCCTGTGGATCCCGGACCAGGATCATCGGCTGGTGCTTTTCGTCGCCCGGCGGCAGCGTAACCACGAGCTGCGACAATCCAGTGACTTCGTCCACCTGCTCTTCGATCGTAATTCCCGGCTGCAGGTCCTTGAACTGCACGGTGCCGCCCGTCTCGGTGAGAATCGAGAAGGTGTACGGATCCCATTCGACCATCACCTGGCCGAGCGTGACGGGTTGGCCGTCGTCCACTTTCAGACGCGCGCCGTAAACCACGTGGTAGCGCTCTTTCTCGCGGCCCTTCTCGTCGACGACGGCGATCAGGCCGGAGCGATTCATGGAAATGAGAATCTTGTTGCGGCCTTCGACCACTTTCAGGTCGATGAACTTCACGAAACCGTTGTTCTTGGCTTCGACCTTGGATTGTTCCGTTACGCGCGTGGCGGTGCCGCCGATGTGGAACGTGCGCATGGTCAACTGCGTGCCAGGTTCGCCGATGGACTGCGCGGCGATGACGCCCACCGCTTCGCCCATCTCGACGAAACGTCCGGTGGCCAGGTTGCGGCCGTAGCAGCGTCCGCACACACCGCGGCGGGACTCGCAAGTGAGCACGGAGCGAATCTTCACGCGCTCAATGCCCGCCGCCTGGATGGCGTTGGCCAGTTCCTCCGTGATTTCCTGGTTGATCTCGACGATGATGTTGCCTTCATAGTCTTTGATCTTCTCGAGCGACACGCGACCGATCACGCGGTCGCGCAGCGGCTCGACTTCGACGCCAGCTTCGAGGATAGGTTCGACGTAAATCCCATCCGCGGTGCCGCAGTCGAATTCGTTGATGATGACGTCTTGCGCCACGTCGACCAGCCGACGAGTCAGATAGCCTGAGTCGGCCGTCTTGAGCGCCGTGTCGGCCAAGCCCTTGCGAGCGCCGTGCGTGGAGATGAAGTATTGCAGCACGGTGAGGCCTTCACGGAAGTTCGAAGTGATGGGTGTCTCGATGACTTCGCCCGAGGGCTTGGCCATCAGTCCGCGCATGCCGGAAAGCTGGCGAATCTGCTGTTTCGATCCACGCGCGCCGGAATCGGCCATCACGTAGACCGGATTCATCGTGCCCTCTTTATCCTGAGTCTCGAGCGCCTTGAACATTTCGTCGGCGACTTTTTCGGTCACGTCGCTCCAGATGGCGATGACTTTGTTGTAGCGCTCGCCGTTGGTGATCGCGCCGTCGAGGTATTGCTGCTGCACCTTGACGACTTCGCGCTCGGCCGTGTCCACGAGCTTCGCTTTATCGCCCGGGATGAGCATGTCGCTGATGCCGATGGAAAGGCCGGCCTTGGTTGCGTAGAAGAAACCCAGTTCCTTCAGCTTGTCGAGCATCTGCACGGTCTTCTCAAGGCCGAAGCGCAGATAGCAATACTGGCAAAGCTGCTGCGTGCCCTTTTTCTTGAGCAACCCGTTGACAAACGGCATCTCCGCCGGCAAATCGTCGTTGAAGATGGCGCGTCCAACGGTGGTCTGCATGAATTGCTTGTTAAGCGTGACTGGTTCGGTATGCGTGACGTCCTGATCGTCGTAGGCCGTGGTCATGTCGATCACTTCGCCCGTGTAGCGCAGGCGGATCGGCGTGAGAAGCTCCACTTCTCCGGTTTCGAGCGCCAGGATCACCTCTTCGATGGAACCAAATGCGCGGCCTTCGCCTTTCGCACCGGGCTTGGACTTCGTCAGATAATAAATTCCGAGGACCATGTCCTGCGTCGGCACGGCCAGCGGGCCGCCATTGGCAGGCGACAGAATGTTGTGCGAGCTAAGCATCAACACCGACGCTTCCACCTGGGCTTCGGGCGAAAGCGGAATGTGCACGGCCATCTGATCGCCGTCAAAGTCCGCGTTGAACGCGGTGCAGACCAGCGGATGGATGCGGATCGCCTTGCCTTCGACAAGCACCGGCTCGAAAGCTTGAATGCCCAAGCGGTGCAGCGTGGGCGCGCGGTTGAGCAACACGGGATGCTGGTGAATTACTTCTTCCAGAATGTCCCAGACAATCGCGTCCTGGGCCTCCACCAATTCCTTAGCCTGCTTGATGGTGGTGCAGTGGCCCGCGGCCTCCAGGCGGTGATAGATGAACGGCTTGAACAGCTCGAGCGCCATCTTCTTTGGCAGGCCGCACTGGTGCAACTTGAGTTCGGGGCCGACGACGATGACGGAGCGGCCAGAATAGTCGACGCGCTTGCCGAGCAAGTTCTGGCGGAAGCGGCCCTGCTTGCCCTTGAGCGTGTCGGAAAGCGATTTGAGCGGGCGATTGTTCGTTCCGCGAAGCACGCGGCCGCGGCGGCCGTTGTCGAATAGCGCGTCGACTGCTTCCTGCAACATGCGCTTTTCGTTGCGGACGATCACGTCCGGCGCGTGAAGCTCCATCAGCTTCTTCAGCCGGTTGTTGCGGTTGATGACGCGGCGGTACAAATCATTCAAGTCGGAGGTGGCGAAACGGCCGCCATCCAGAGGCACCAGCGGGCGCAACTCCGGCGGCAGCACGGGAATCACGTCGAGAATCATCCACTCCGGGCGATTGCCGCTCTTGCGGAAAGACTCGACCACTTTCAGACGCTTGGCGAATTTGATTCGCTTCTGCAGGCTGGGGTCGGTCTTCATTTTCTCGCGCAGTTCTTCGGAGAGCTT
>DATGJE010000316.1:0-3883 GCA_035295305.1 Candidatus Acidiferrales bacterium
CGACTTGCTCTTTGATGATGTCGCGCATTTCATTTTCATCGATGGACGAGCGCGCGATTCGGCCGTCGGGCCGCGGCAACAGCTTCGGCGACGGCGCGCCGCCGGGAGGCTCGGCGGGATCCTGCGCGTGCAACGCCGCGCCAAAAAATAAAACGCCGAGAAGCATCGCCGCAAAATAAATTGCCGAAAATCGCCGCCATCCAAACGAACCGGAAAGTGTGCTCACGTTCACAACCTCGTCACGGAATTTTTGCGCTGCGCGAAAAATTCGCGCCGCGCGCATGGAGTCTATGACGTGCGCGAGTGCGCCGCAAGTTTCTTTCGATTGACAGGAGGGAGTGACAAACGGAGCGGTTTTCGTTCGTGCGAGAAGCTTGCGAGGAGCAATCGAGGCGCAAAAACGCGGGAGAAGCGTACCCGGTCTGGTTTCGCCAGACCGGCCGCCAAGCGCAATACTTCCGCGCGACGAAACTTAATCCGAAGAAGTGACCGCGGTCTTTGTTGCGCTGCTGCTGCCGGCGGCGGTACGCGAAAACGACTTGTCGAGAGAGCCAGAGCCGGAAGCGTCGCCGCTCTTGTCGATCTCGATCGAGCCTTTGAAGTACGCGCCGTCTTCGATCATGATGCGCGCGGTCGTCAAATCGCCGACCACCGAGCCATCCTTCTTGATTTCGATGCGGTCGCGCGCCCGCAAATTGCCCTTGACGTTGCCGTAGACCACGACTTCGCGGGCAATAATGTCGGCTGTGACTTTCGCGCTTGCGCCGACGGTCAGCTTGCGATCTTCCAGCTGAATCAGTCCTTCGACGCTGCCGTCAACGTTCAAATCTTCGTTGCCGGTGATTTCGCCCTTCAAATGCAAACTCGCGCCCAGCCGCGCCGCAGCGCCGCTCGACGGTGTTGACGGATACATCGGCTCGTTGGCCATTTGCTTTGCCTCCCAGTTTTGCGGTTCTGTTTTCGCCGGAGTCGCTGCCCATTTCTCCGGCACTGCTGATTTTGCTTGCTCGCCTGGGCGTGCGGGCTCGCCAGGACGGGCTTGCTCGCTTGCGCGGGACGGTTGCGGCTTCTTATCGTTGCTACCCCACATATGGCCCTCCTCGGGTTCCCAAGGCGTACACGAATACCACGAAGCGTTGCTTCAGGCTGAGGGACTCTGAATCTAGTCTCTGCTCCACACCCGCGCAACAAAAAATTTCGCGCAAAGTGTCCCGCCAAGCACCCGGCCAAAGGGCCAGTTAAATCGCGAGTTGGCACTTGTAGAGGCGGCCTTCAGGCCGGCAGCTTTCTTGATGCCTAGGCGAACGCAGGTGCGGGATGCAGTGACGAAAGCGGAGAAACTTTGACGAGCCTGACCCGCGCGCATGAGACGGCAATTTGCTCCGCCATGGAAACGCATTCGTGCGCGGGCAGAACAGGATGTTGCACGCGCTCGGGAAATTCATCGTAAGTTCTTCCGTCCAGCTTTCTGCCGGTGACGGATTTCCGCACGCCGCCCCACTGCTTGAAGAAGAACGCGATGCCATTCTTGTGGCATTGGTTCCTCACGGAAACAACCCATTCTTTTTTCATGGGCCGGGCGCCGGCACCGCTCTCGCCTCCGACGATCACCCAATCGATTCCGGTGAGATTCACTTGACCGAGATCTTCCAGCAACGGCTCGACGGAGAGGAATCGCACAGCCGCATCGGTTTTTTGGAGATGTTCAATGCGCGGAAGACCGTATTTCTTGTCCTCGGCGCTGACGCCCCACCAGATGTGAGGCTGCTTCGCCGCGAAGCTCAAGGTCGAGTTCAACAACTTCTGGATACGCGCGGAGCGTTTGGTCAGAACCTGGTACGTATGCCAATTCGCCGCTACCATCACCTTCGCGACAGCCAGGATATATTCGTCGGGCACAGCGTCATGAAAAAGGTCGCTCATGGAATTGACGAAAATCATTTTGGGAGCGCGCCAACGCAGAGGCTCACCAAGTTTCTCAGGAACAAGCCGCAGATCGAACCCCTGCTCATAGGGATGCCCTCTTACGCCGCGAAAACGCTCGGCGAACGTCTCGGCGTAGCAATGCTTGCAGCCAGGACTGATCTTGGTGCAGCCCCGCACCGGGTTCCAAGTTGCGTCTGTCCATTCGATGGCGGAATCGAGCGACATCAGGTTGCTCCTCGTTTCTCATATTTCTTGAAAATGTCGAGCACTATATGCTCCGCCGTATCCTTCTGTGATGCGAAGAAGAGATAATAGACTATCGCACCCACGGAATTCCTCATGGGAATTGGCTGAGGAACTCTCGCAAATCCCGCGACTTCCCTCAGTCTCGTGCGAAATGCCTCGGCCACAACTTCATTTGTTTCCTTCTCGGGATATGCGAATAGATTTCCCGTGGTCCGATAAGCGATGTCCCGCCAGGAGGCGTCGCCCCAAAAAGCTGTCATTCGAGCGACTTGGGAGGGATCGACTCCTTCCGGGTCGCGCCAGAGAACGTTTCGGTTGATATCCGCTACGGGAAAGTTCAAGAACATGTCCAGCGCTTTCGTCTGGCCGGCGCGAAGCATTACACTCCAATCGAGATGAAGTCCGTAAGGATCGAGAATGCACAAAGCTCGATCGTAATCCTTCCATTTAACTCTGGGGAAAATCTTATCAAGCAGAATCTGATTACAATTCCCTTGGTAAATGAAGACGTCATTGCGAGGCCCTATTAGCGTCTTTAGATTCTCGATCTTTTCAGGCTCAATGTCGATCAGATGGTATTCCCGAAAGGGCGGTTCAATGCTGAGCGCATTTAGGGGGCTACCGGGTACGAAATCCTGGGTAACTTTTGTCAGGTGGACCCCCGCGCCGGCAAAGGCGTCGATATAGATGTGGTAGAACGATGGGTTCCTTTGGGCATCGAGGATCTTTGAATATGCCTTTGCGTACTCTTTTATGATTTCTAGCTTGATCTCTGACCAGTAACCGATCCGATCAAATTGGAACTGGTCTTTCATGGCATCAGCTCTATCATTCTCTTTTTGTTCGCCTCGTGTCAAGGGCAGCCGCGGGCGGCTTGAAGCTCGCGCGCACCTTTAATTCACTGAACAGATACTACAATAAGTATGTAACAGACCCGCACTGCAAAAACTTCTTTCCGCGCCCGCTAACACCACAGCCGCCATATCTAGCCCTGCGCGCGACATCGTGCTACCGTTTTCAGAGCGAAAATTCCGTGACCCGAACGATGATGCGAGCACGGTACTCCAGGCCAAAGGGCACGCTAAGGCCGCCAAAAACTACACGAAAACGCCAAAGCTTGATCGGTAATGGAATGCACAGTCCCGCAAGCGTAACTAGCCCAGAATGTGCCACTTCCATTTTCTTGATCGGTAATGAGTTTCATTCGCGGCGCGTTAGTCAGAAAAGCCCCACGCTCACAAATCGAGCATGGGGCACCCGCAAAAAAGCAGGTCCCTGGCTGCCCGCCACGGGGGACAAACAGCAAGCAGGGCAGGCGGGATGACAACGATAGGGCTAGGTGCAGGCGTCAAGTCACCGAAAGCGAGAACTCGCCAATTTCTAATCGCCAAGTAATCCACTGTCCGGAATTAGACATCGAGCTAACTTCCACAAAACACCCGCTCGGACTCGTTTCTAATCGCCAATTTTTTGCGTTTTTAAAATTGCCGGATAGGCCGTTAAACAGCGCCCCCACGAAAACGGCAAAAGCAGATTCCTCACACGGCCAAAGTGCGGCCGGATTCGGAATGACAAGCAAGAAGGCAAAGCGGCGAGGCGAGATTCTTCGGGCAGGAAGCGCCCTCAGAATGACACAGAAGCCGCAGAGTGTCGGACGGCGCGACACTGTGCGCGACAGAGGCACCGGTGGCTAAGGCGGCGGGGCTAGTGG
>DATGJE010000317.1:0-3500 GCA_035295305.1 Candidatus Acidiferrales bacterium
CGTCCCCGGAGTGTGACTGCGTTCGTGATGTTTGCGAAAGCTATTGGGCTGACTGTTCGTCGAGTTCGATACCATCGCCGGCGTGCACGTCTTCCATGGAGAAGACGATCATGCCTGTGGAGGTGGTCGGCGTCGTGCCGATGACTACGATTTCGCCCACGGCGCGGCGAGGCAGGTCGCGGACGTGAATGATGGGGCCGTTCGATTTAGTGAAGAAGTTGGGATCGACGGACGGCTGCTTCATTTGCGTATCTTCGCTGATGGCGGCCTTGAAGGATAGAGAATCAACCGGATCCTTCAAGTCGGCTTCGTAGTTGCGGACGGCTCGGAAGTAGTCGCCGACCTTGACGCCCTGGTTGGCACCCACGTTCATGTAAACTTTTTGCCCGGTACCAACGACGGAGTCGAAGTCGCGCGCCATTACGATGCGGCCGGAAACCTTGCTGCTGGTAGGCAGGAAGCGGTCGAAGCGTACGGGCGGATGAAAGCTGACCATGGTTTTTTCTGCGAAAGGAATGGCGACGTCGCCGGGATTGATGGGATCGCAGGCATATTCGACGCGTCCAATGGCGGTTTTGCTGCGCGTATCCACAATGCGTACGCGGCCGATTTCGCCGTAAGGCTGGCCGGTATCCTTGAGCAGCTTGCGCTGGCCGGGAAACAACTCATACTCGTTGATGTCGCGGAGCTGGCGGATAATCTCGTACTCGGCATTCAGTTCATAGCCCTTGCCATACAAATAAATGATATCGCCGCGGACGAACTTGGTGTCGGTCGGAGTTTCGAGTCCGCCGCCGATAAAATGGGCGTCCGGCAGGATTTGCTTGTTGATGAAACCCGCGCAGTAAACGTCGGCGTAAGTGGGCATCTGCACACGCTCGATGGGAAAATTAGCGCTGGTGGGAATAGTTCCATCGGGACCCGGGGCAGTCTGGGAAGGCAGGTCCGAGGCCGGCCCTTGAGCCCAGACGGCGCTTGCGACCAACAATACCAAATATCCTATTTTCTTCATGTTACCTCCGGGACGGGGTGCCACTGACCGCCGCTCCCATGGTGAAATGCCGTGAATACAGTGCTACAGGGCGAAGGTAACAACCGGGTGGGAGGGGGTCAAGGTTACGAGGGTGTCAGAGCGGATGGGAAACGGAGTTTTACCGTTTTTTGCAATTTTCTAAGCGAAATGTGAATACCCTGTTGCATCTGGAATACGTCCCCTGTAAGATTCGCGCCGAACCTTTTGTAATGATGCGAAGCTATTGATTCAAGATGATTTCGGAAGCAAAAAGCTACGCGCCGCGGCTGTTGCCCCTGCGGCTGCCGCGAGTTTGCGTTGCAGTCAGCGCCTCGGACGCCGCCGAGCTGGTGGGGAAAGCGGAAGCGGTAGCACGCGATAACTCCTTTATTGAGTTAAGGTTGGACCATATCCCGCGGCCCGGTTTGGCGCTCGCGAAGGTGAAGCATTTTCTGGAGGCCCACCCTGGACTTACGGTCATTGCCACCTGCCGACGCGCGGCTAACGGGGGGAAATTCCGGGGGTCGATCGCCTCGCAATTGGAAGTTCTGGGGAAGGCAGCGGCGATAGGCTGCCAACTGGTGGATGTGGAGCTGCAGACGGCTTTAAAGTGCAAGTCGGAGCGGCTACAGAAACTACGCGCCAGCGCCGGAATGGTTCTCTCCTTCCATGACTTCCGTGGCACCAAAAAGCTGGATGAGACGCTGCAGAAAATGCGGGCGATTCCAGCCGACTATTACAAGGTGGTAAGCACGGCGACAACTCTCAGCGACAATGTCGCGATGATGCAGTTCCTCGGCCGCGAAGGGGACATTCAATCGCTGGTGGGCGTGTGCATGGGCGAGCAAGGAGTGATCAGCCGCGTGCTGGGGCTGCGCGCGGGAAGCGTATTTACGTTTGCCGCCAGCGGAGCGGGAGAAGAGACTGCGCCCGGCCAGATCAGCGCTCAGGAACTGCGCAGCGTTTACCGCATCGAGCAAGTCGACGCGGCAACTCGAGTATATGGAGTGGCGGGAGATCCGATCGGGCACTCGCTTTCGCCGCTAATCATGAATGCTGCGTTCCGGCGCGAGAATGTGAATGCGGTTTACCTTAAGCTTCACGCGAAAGCGCTGAAGGATTTGATTAACTGCGTGCGCGACATACCCATTCACGGGCTCAGTATCACCATGCCGTACAAGGAAGCGATTCTTCCTTACCTCGACAACACCG
Source organism: Candidatus Acidiferrales bacterium (assembly GCA_035295305.1). GTDB lineage: Bacteria > Acidobacteriota > Terriglobia > Acidiferrales > UBA7541 > DAHUXN01. The sequence goes on from DATGJE010000317.1 coordinate 2,225, forward strand.
ATTCGCATACCACGAAAATTGGCGCCTGCAATACTGTGGTTCGGGCGCAGGATGGGAAGCTTTACGGATTCAATACCGATACGTCGGGCGTGGTGCGGCCGCTGGAGCGGCGCTTAAGCGCGTTGCAGGGCGCGAAGATCCTGGTGCTGGGCGCGGGCGGAGCGGCGCGGGCAGCGGTGTTCGGGCTGGCTGAGCGGGGCGCTGAGGTTTTTATTCTGAACCGGAGCATGGAACCGGCAAAGAAACTGGCGCGGCGCGCACATGCGCGATCCCTAAAGCGGGCCGATCTGAAGAAGCACGTCTTCGATGTGATCATCAATGCGACGCCCATCGGGATGGGAAACAGCCGCGAGACGCCACTGCAGGAGAAAGAGATTAATGCGCGCTACGTTTTCGATATGATCTACGATCCGTTTGAAACCCGGCTGCTGCACCTGGCAAAGCAGCGCGGAGCGCAAATCATTCCCGGCATCGAAATGTTCGTCCACCAGGCAGCGCGGCAATTTGAAATCTGGACGGGTAAGCCAGCACCGCAGGATGAGATGCTGCAGGTGGTGATGCTGGCGATCCAGGAGCGGGCTGCGAAAGCTGCGGCGGCGAAGAAAACGGACGGGCGATAGCTTTTTGGTTCAGCAGTGGTACGAGAGCTGAAGCCGCGCGTCTGGGGTGAGATGCGACGCCCGACATATCATGCCTCTCCACTTTCGTTCGCCGGCGTGATCGGGAACGCCTGGCACTGGTCTTTGCATCACGAGAGGCCCAACTGCGCGATGCTGTTTTGTGCATGGCGCCGTTTTGGTAGTTCCGGTGATATCCGTAGGGTGATTTTCCCCACCCATACGGCCTTCGATTGATTGTTTGCTCCCGCCTCAGCTTGTATCCGTAGATAGTAAGGAGGTTTTTTAAATATGAACTATCCAGGGGCTTTAGCGGGGCGGATGCTGCTTGGGTCGGCAGTCGTGCTGGCTTCAATGCTTTGCGCGGCGCAATCGTCGGGGTCTGCTGCCGGACAGGAAGGCACGATGAACCAGACCGACTCGAATAAGCACAGCGCAGGCGCCGCCATGTCAAAGGATCAGTTGTTTGTGCGCGACGCCGCCGAAGGAGGCATGGCCGAGGTGGAACTCGGAAAATTGGCCGAGCAGAAGGCCTCGAGCGAAGACGTGAAAAAATTCGGCGAACGCATGGTGAACGATCACAGCAAAGCCAATGACCAGCTGAAACAGATCGCAGACAGCCAGGGAATCACGCTGCCGGCGAAGCTGGATGCGAAAGA